>NZ_JBCLUZ010000021.1:0-76143 GCF_039548395.1 Luteimonas changyuni | reverse complement strand
CGGGCCCGGAGCTTCTTCGCGATCGGGGGAGGAAGGCAGCGGCCCTGACGTCGAAACCCGGCGACGTCACCGGATCAAGCGGCACAGCCACGCCAGGGCGACCCCTACGCTCGCGAGCGCGCCCGCTCTTGATCTTCGACCCGAAGCAGGAAAACGCCACGGCCCGTCCCGCGCACAGGGGGTGTGCGGAGAGCCGGCCATGGATGGCCGGCGCCCAGCCACTGGGAGCAGGACGCGGAGACGGCCGGCGCCGCACACCCCCTGTGCGCGGGACGGGCAGCGCGGGCTACAACGGAGAAATGCACGGGACGGGCAGCGCGGACCACAACGGAGAAATGCACGGGACGGTCAGCGCGCCCCACAAACGAGAAATGCATGGGACGGGCAACGCGGACTAAAACGAAGCAGCTCCCGGAACAACTGCCACGTCAGCACTGCAGGGCCCGACAAGAACCAGTCAACCCGCCGGGCCGGCCGTACGCCTCTCCCTCAGCGTGAGACGAACCACGAAAAAGGCCCGGCATGGGCCGGGCCTTTTTGGCAGTGCGTGTGCCGCGTTTACCAGATCACGACCTGGGACTCGCCTTCGCGGACCATGGCGCTGCCGGGGGTGCACTGAAACGCCGCGGCGAAGGCCGGCAGGTTCGAGGGCGCGCCGATCGCGCGGAAGTTCGCCGGGGCATGCGGATCGGTGGCGATGCGCACCTTCAGCTCCTCGTCGGTGAAGTTGCGGCGCCACACCGTGGCCCAGTTGGCGAAGAAGCGCTGGTCGCGCGACAGGCCCTCGATCATCGGATCCTCGCTGCCGGCGGTGGCCTTCTTCATCGCGTCGTAGGCCGTGGCCAGGCCGCCGAGGTCGGCGATGTTCTCGCCGAGCGTCAGCTTGCCGTTGACGTGCAGGCCGGGCGCGGCCTCGTAGCCGTTGAACTGGGCGATCAGCTTGTCGGTACGTCCCAGGAAGCCCGCGGCATCGGCCTCGGTCCACCAGTTCTGGAACTTGCCGCTGGCGTCGAAGCGGCTGCCCTGGTCGTCGTAGCCGTGGGTCATCTCGTGCCCGATCACCGCGCCGATGCCGCCGTAGTTGAGCGGATCGTCGGCCTCGGCGTCGAAGAACGGCGGCTGCAGGATCGCGGCCGGGAACACGATCTCGTTGGCCAGCGGGTTGTAGTAGGCGTTGACCATCTGCGGCGGCATCGCCCACTCGGTCTTGTCGACCGGCTTGCCGATCTTGCCCAGCATCCACTTGTAGTTGAACTCGTTGGCGGCCAGCACGTTGCCGATGTAGCTGTCGCGCGAGGTCTCCAGGCCCGACCAGTCGCGCCACTTGTCCGGATAGCCGATCTTGGGCGTGAAGCTGGCCCACTTTTCCATGGCCTTGGCCTTGGTGTCGTCGGACATCCAGTCGAGGTTCTCGATGCGCAGCTTCAGCGCTTCGCTCAGGTTGGCGACCAGGGTCTCCATCCGTTCCTTGGCTTCCGGCGAGAACGCGACATCGACGTACATCTGGCCCAGGGCCTCGCCGGTCTGCCTGCCGATCGTGTCGAGCACGCGCTTGCCGCGCTCCTTCATTTCCTTCTGCCCGCGCATGGTGGCGGAATGGAAGTTGAAGTGCTCTTCGGCGAAGGCGTCGGCAAGGTAGGGCGAGGCGCTGTCGACGGTGTGGAAGCGCAGGTAGGACTGCCAGGTCGCGGGCGCGACGTCGGCGATCATGCTGCTGACCTCGGAATGGAACTCCGGGATCGCGAGCGAGAACTTCTCCGGGATCTCCAGGCCCTGGGATTCGAAGAACGTGGTCCAGGCGAAGTCCGGTGCCAGCGCGTCGGCGTCCGCCGGGCTGACCGGGTTGTAGAACAGGCCGACGTCGCGCGACATTTCCTCGCTCGACTTCGAGACCTTGGCCAGGCGGGTCTCGAACCCGACCACGTCGGCGGCCTGGGTGGCCGCGTCGGCGGCCGGTACGCCCGACAGTTCGAGCATCTTGGCGACGTGCGCCTGGTAGGCCTCGAGCTTGTCCTTCTTGTCGGCGTCGAAGTAGTAGGTCTTGTCGGGCAGTCCCAGGCCGCCCGGGAACGCGTAGGCGATGTTCATGGACGAATCCATGAAGTCGGCCTCGGGGCCGAAGCCGAACACGGTGAACTGGCCCTTGGCCGCGCTGCTGCGCAGGTAGTCGGCGATCGCCGCCGGGGCGTCCAGCGCGGCGATGGCCGCCAGCTCGGATTCCAGCGGCGCAATGCCCTGTGCGTTGATCGCCCCGGCGTCGAGGCCGGTCGACCAGATGTCGCCGACGATCTTGTTGACGCCGGTCGCGCCCTCGACCGCCGCGGCCTGGTCGGCCAGCTGGCGCTGGATCGCCTGCGAACGCTCGGCAAGCATCTCGAACGCGCCCCAGGAGGTCTGGTCGCCGGGGACCGGGTTGGCCGCGAGCCAGGTTCCGTTGACGTACGCGCCGAAGTCGGTGCAGGCGTTGCCGTTGGCGTCGAAGTCGCTCGCCTTGAAGCTGTTGACGCCGGGAAGCGTGGATTCGTCGAGGGTGAACGCCGCGGCGGCTGCGGGCGGAGCGTCCACGGCCGCGGTTTCGGTCGCGGCGTCACGCTGGCAACCGGCCACCGCGGTGGCAACGGCCAGCGACAGCAGCAGGAACTTGGGTACGGACTTGGAAAAATGGCTCACGGCGAACTCCGCCCTGGTGGGCATGGGTGATGGAATGGAACGGCCACGCGGGCGGGCCGGCCACTGAATTTACGCCTGCACTGCCCTTGTCGGGGGTGCAGAAGGTCATGGCGGGCTTTTGCGGCAGTGGCTGTCGCCATCGATCACGGTCCTCCCACATTCATCTTTCTGCCGTATGATGAGCGGGTTGGCGCACGGCAGTCCGTTATCCGGTCATTGCCCAGCCGCGGTCGCTCCATGCGGCCCGGCCCTTTAACTCCCGCACGTCTCTCGTCGCGCAGACACGGCTCCGGACATCTCCGGCGGCCGTCAAAACCATTGTCCGCCGCGCGGTTCACGGAAAGCGCCGGGCAAGCTGCGAACCAGGAGTTCAAATCCATGTCCGACACCCGGACCTTCGAGACCCTCGGGCTCTCGTCCGCGCTGCTGCGCGCGCTCGATACGAGCGGCTACACCATTCCCACCCCGATCCAGGAGCAGGCGATCCCGCTGGTACTGGCCGGGCACGACGTGCTTGGCGCCGCCCAGACCGGCACCGGCAAGACCGCCGCGTTCGGCCTGCCGATGCTGCAGCGGCTGGCGAAGGAAACCCCGCCCAAGGGGCCGCGCAAGCCGCGCGCGCTGATCCTGGTGCCGACCCGCGAGCTCGCGGTCCAGGTTGCCGAAAGCATCAAGGAGTACGGCCGCCACATGCGCCTGAACGTCACCACCATCTTCGGTGGCGCCGGCATGCAGCCGCAGATCGACAACCTGCGCCGCGGCGTCGATATCCTCGTCGCCTGCCCGGGGCGCCTGCTCGACCATATGGAGAATGGCCACGCCAAGCTCGACGCGGTCGAGGTACTGGTGCTTGACGAAGCCGACCGCATGCTCGACATGGGCTTCCTGCCGTCGATCAAGCGGATCATCGGCCGCGTGCCCAAGCAGCGGCAGACGCTGCTGTTCTCGGCCACCTTCGAGCCGCGCATCAAGGCGCTTGCGCTGGATTACATGCAGTCGCCCAGGCAGGTCGAAGTGGCGAGCCGCACCAGCATCGCCGACACCATCGTGCATCGCGCGCACCCGGTCGATTCCGGACGCAAGCGCGACCTGCTGATCGACATCCTCGCCGCCCGCCACACCGATCGGGTGCTGGTGTTCGGCAAGACCAAGCACGGCTGCAACCGCCTGGCCGAGCAGCTCGAGACCGCCGGCCTGCCCGCCGTCGCGATCCACGGCAACAAGAGCCAGGCCCAGCGGCAGAAGGCGCTGGACGCGTTCAAGGCCGGGCGTGCCCGGATCCTGGTCGCGACCGACGTCGCCGCGCGCGGCCTGGACATCCCCAACCTGCCGCTGGTGATCAACCACGACCTGCCGATGGTGGCCGAGGACTACGTGCACCGCATTGGCCGCACCGGCCGTGCCGGCGTGGCCGGCGAGGCGCTGTCGCTGGTGTCGCCTGAAGAAGGTGGCCTGCTGAACCAGATCCAGAAGATGCTCAAGGCCGAGATCCAGATGGACGTGGTGGCCGGCTATGAGCCGAGCCGACCGATCAGGCTGGATGCGCCGATGCCGCCGCAGGGTGGCCGCGGCCAGCGCCAGGGCGCGCCGCGTCCCGGCGGCCAGCGTCCGGCGCGCGCTCCGGGCAAGCCCGGCCACCGCCAGGGAGGCCATGGCAAGGCGCAGCCGGCGGCGGCGCATGCCCATGCCGGCCCGAAGGCGCCTGGCAGCCGCGGACGCGGCGGGCGTGGCCACGGCGGCAGCAGGAGCGGTTCCAGCGCCTGAGCGCGCTAACCGCCGCCGAGGTCGCGGACCAGGCGGAAGCCGAGGTCGTCGAAGCCGCGTTCGGCTTCGTGGGCCTCGGGGCCGGCGGCGCCTTCGTTGCGCCAGCCGGCACCGCTGGCCACGCGCTGCGCGCAGCTGCCGCTGCAGTCGATGTTCCATTCCGAGATGCGGCGGTCGCCACCGGGTGCCGGCAGGCGGCTCCATTCCGATGCGGTGGCCAGGCGATACGCCAGGCCATCGCGCTTGCCCCGCCACGCCGCATAGGCGCTGGCGTCGTCCCAGGACACGCAGACCACGGGGTCGGCTTCACGCTGGTCGAACCCGGGCGAGCGCCAGTTGCGCGGCGCAAGCATGCGCAGAAGCGAGGCCCGCTCGCGACAGCGCGCGGGCTCTCGACCGGTTGCGTCGGCGAAGGTCGCGTACTCGTCGCGGCTGACCAGGCGGCGCATCGCGCCCAGGCGGATGCCACCCTGCTGCACCAGGACCATGTCGATACCGGGCCCGCCCAGGCGCTCGCCCGGGATCGGGATGGCGCGTGCGCGCTTCTCCAGCGCAGCGAGTGCCGGGGCCTCCAGGCCCATGCGGCGCGCGGCTTCGACCGCGTCGAGGCCCGCGGCGCGGTCGAAATCGGCCGCGGCCTGCGCCACCCGCGCAGCGACCACCTTGTCCATGCCCTGTTTGGCCTTGCGCAAGGCCACACCGTCCGCGCGCGAAGTCCGCGACGCCAGCTGGCTTGCCTGCATGATGCCGGTGCGGGCCGAGTCGGTCCGGCCTGATGCGAAGTCGCGGCCGGCCTTGTCGCCCAGGGTGGTGATCATGGCGTCGATCGCCGGCGCCAGGCGAAGGTGGTCGGGGTCGGCCTGCCAGGCATCAAGCAGGCTGGTGTAGGCATTGTCGCCGGCGGGTGAGGTCAGCTTGCCGGCGCGCAGCTGGCGCTCGGCAAGGGCCAGGAAGCGCTCGGCTTCGGACGCGGGTGCGGCGCGCAGCAGTGCATCGCCGGGATCGCCCAGCAGCGGTGCCGGTCGGCTGGACGGCGCCGCATTGGCGCTGGCGGCGGCATCGCCGGTGGCGATCGCGCGATAGAAGCCGGGGGAGTCGCTTTGCTGCTCGAAGTACAGGCCGGCGCCGAGGCTGCCCACGGCCAGCAGGCCGGCAGCCGCCCATGCGCGGGCGGGCAGGGCGCCGAGCCGGGCCCCGAGATCGCGAAGCAGGTTGCCTGCACCGCGTCGCTCCACGGCCGGAACGCGATCCAGGGCGGCGAGCATCTGCGCGGCGTCGGTGAACCGGTGTCCCGCCGACTTGGCCAGGGCGCGGTCGATGAACGGCTGCCAGTGACGCAGTCCCCGCGGCAGGCGCGGGATCGGGTCCTGCACGTGCATCACCGCCATCGACAGCGCGTCGGCGGCGTTGTAGGGCAGGGCGCCGACCAGCATTTCCCAGGCCAGCACGCCGACGCTGTAGAGGTCGGCGCGGGCATCCACGCCTTCGCCGCGTGCCTGCTCGGGCGGCATGTAGGCGGTGCTGCCCACCGCCAGCCCGACCGTGGTCACGCGCGAGCCGTAGCCGCGCCGCAGGGCGATGCCGAAGTCGGCCAGCAGGGGCCGGCCGGTGTCATCGAAAAGCACGTTCTCGGCCTTGACGTCGCGGTGCACGATGCCGCGCGAGTGCGCGTACTGCAGCGCCGACAGCAGGCTGCGCAGGATCTCCCGGGCGGTGGCTTCGTCGCCGCGCAGGTCGCGCTGGCCGAGGTGGCCGCGCGCCAGGTAGGGCATGGAGTAGTAGGGCAGCCCGTCGCGGGTGCGGCCGACGTCGTGGATGCCGACGATGTTGGGATGGTCGAGGCGGGCGATGGTGCGCGCTTCGTTCTCGAAGCGGCGGCGGCTGACTTCATCGCCGAGCGCTTCGGGCAGCATCACCTTGATCGCCACCTCGCGGTTGAGCGAAAGCTGCTCGCCCAGGTAGATCGTCGACATGCCGCCGGCGCCGACTACCCGGTTGATCCGGTAGCCGGGAATGTCCGGCAACGTCGTGTCGGCGCTGCGTGTCATGTCATGCATGTCCCGGCCCCCCTCAGGCGTGGACGAGGATAACGCCCCCGCGCCGGGATGGGATGAACGCCGTTGCGACGCCGGTCACGGGCCTGAGTCGGAGGGCTGGCGATCCGGCTTGCGGCGGACATAAACCTGCTTGCGCACCGCGGCGACGACATCTCCGGCCGCGTCACGCACTTCGGTGTCGAACCAGTGCAGGTGCTTGGCGCCACCGGCGGTGGCGGCGCGCATCGTGTCGAGCACGTCATCGCCGAGATCGAAGCTTGCGTGCACCGTGCCGCGGCCCGGCTTGAGGAAGCGGATCTCCGCGGCCTGGTCCCAGACGTAATAGTCACGCCCCAGCGAGCGCATGGTCAGCAGCATCCAGAACGGATCGGTCATCGCGAACAGGCTGCCGCCGAAATGGGTGCCGACGTAGTTGCGGTTGTACCAGCGCTGGCGCAGTTCCACGTGCGCGTGGCGGAAGTCGTCGCTGATCGCCGTGATGCGGATGCCGGCGAACAGGAACGGCGGCCACGCGTTCATGCCCCGGCGCAAAGTCGCGGCGCGCACGCTCAGGACAGCAGCAGTGCCGACATCTGCCGGCGGTAGCGCGAGACCAGTGCGGCGTCGTCGATCACCCGGAAGGCTTCGATCAGGGCCTTGCGCGGCAGGCCGTCGTCGAAGCCGCGGTCATGGCGCAGCATCTCCATGAATTCCTTCAGCGCGGCTTCGTGCCGGCCGGCGACCATGTGATGGGCACCGAGGAGGTGGCGGGCGCGCAGGTCGCCGGGGTCGGCGGCGAGCGCGGCTTCGAGCACGGCGGCCTGGGGCGCGTCGCGCAGCAGGGCGGCGAAGCCCAGCGCGGCGCGCGCGCGCAGGGCACGGTCGTCGGTGGCGAGGTTGGCCGGCAGCGCGTCGAGCAGGGGGCCGGCCTCGGCGGTGGCACCGGTGGCAAGCAGGGCGACGGCGAGGTCGAGCTTGAGGCCGTCATTGTCCGGCGCGGCCTCGATTTCGCGACGCAGGCGCTGGACCTCCGCCTGCGGGTCGACGGGCGCGACGGGTCCCGCATCGGCCGCGGCATCCGCCGGAGCGTCCGCGGGCACGATGCCGTGGCGGGCGAGGAACTCGCGCAGCTCGCCTTCGGGCATCGCGCCGGGGAAGCCGTCGACCGGCTGCCCGTCCTTGACCAGGATGATGGTCGGGATCGAGCGGATCTGGAATGCGCCGGCAAGCTGCTGCTCGGCCTCGACGTCGACCTTGGCCAGCAGGAAGGCACCGTTGTAGTCGCCGGCGAGTTTTTCCAGCACCGGGCCGACGGTCTTGCACGGCCCGCACCATTCCGCCCAGAAGTCGATCAGGACCGGTGTCTGCAGCGAACGATCGAGGACTTCGGCTTCGAAGTTGTCGGTGGTGACATCAAGGACGTGTGGCTTGGCGTGTTGGGGGGACATTGCGCGATCCGGTATGCGATGGACCGGAGATTGTGCCAGCGCTTGCCGATTGCAAGCCCGGGGGCGAGGATGCCGGGCCTTGCCAGGAGCCCGGGTGCGCATGATCGAAGCAGTGAAAACATCCCCGGCCCGAGGGGCCAGGGCGCGATGTGCGGCCGGCTTTGCCGCCGGTGTCTGCTTCGCGCTGGCGCTCGCGGGCTTCGGTTCCGCGCTCGCCGGCTACGGGCAACTGCACTATCCGGTGGCACTGCTGGGCGCTGCCGGCGTTCCGCGCGCGACCGCGTTCAACCTGCTTGGATTCGTGCTGCCAGGTCTGCTGGCCGCGTTCGTCGCCCTCCATCGTCGCCGCGGGCTGCCGCCCTCGGCACCGCTGGCCGCGCGCCTGGGCTGGACGATGGCGCTGCTGGCGGCGCTGGCGTTCGCGGCGCAGGGGCTGTTGCCGCTTGATGCCTCCGCGCCCGATGCCGGCCGGGGCCGCTTGCACGGCGTGGCGTGGGGGCTGTGGGGCATCGCGTTCGCGGCGGCGGCAACGGCGCTGTCCATGGCGGCGCTGCGGCTGCAGCGAGGGCTTGCGGCGGTCGGCCATCTCGCCGCGGGCGTATTCGTTTTCAGCCTGGCGTGGCTTGCCGCCGACCTGGTGCCGGCGGCGCTGGCGCAGCGCGCGGCGTTCGCCTGCTGGTTCGCCTGGATCGCCTGCGTCGGCCTTGGCGGATCCGGCGGCGCATGGCGGCGGCATCGCCCACTGCGGTAGGCTTGGCGGCCCTGTTTTACTGGCGCTCAGACGTGTCCGAAACCCCCGCTGCGACCGACCCGATCTCCTATCGTCCCGCTGACGTCGAACGCGCCGCCCAGGGTTTCTGGGAGCGCACGCGCGCGTTCGAAGCGACCGAGGACCCGGGCCGGCCGAAGTATTTCTGCCTGGCGATGCTGCCGTACCCGTCCGGTGCCCTGCACATGGGGCACGTGCGCAACTACACCATCAGCGACGTCATCAGCCGCCACAAGCGCATGAGCGGCTTCAACGTGCTGCAGCCGATGGGTTGGGACGCCTTCGGCCTGCCGGCGGAAAACGCCGCGATCAAGAACCGCACCGCGCCGGCGAAGTGGACCTACGCCAACATCGACCACATGCGCGGGCAGCTGAAGATGCTGGGCTACGCGATCGACTGGTCGCGCGAGTTCGCCACCTGCAGCCCGGACTACTACGTCCACGAACAGCGCATGTTCACCCGACTGATGAAGAAGGGGATGGCGTATCGCCGCAACGCGGTGGTGAACTGGGACCCGGTCGACCAGACCGTGCTTGCCAACGAGCAGGTGATCGACGGCCGCGGCTGGCGCTCCGGCGCGCTGGTCGAGAAGCGCGAGATCCCGCAGTGGTTCCTGCGCATCACCGACTACGCCCAGGAGCTGCTGGACGGCCTGGACACGCTCGACGGCTGGCCGGATTCGGTCAGGACCATGCAGCGCAACTGGATCGGCCGCAGCGAGGGCCTTGAAATCCAGTTCGCGGTCGATGGCGAAGACGAGCCGCTGACCGTCTACACCACGCGCCCGGACACGCTGATGGGCGTGACCTTCATAAGCATCGCGGCCGAACACCCGCTGGCGCTGAAGGCGGCCGAGGGGAACGCGGAGCTCGCGGCATTCATCGCCGAACTGCGCAAGGGCGGCGTCTCCGAGGCCGAGGTCGAGACCCAGGACAAGCGCGGCATGGCGACCGGCCAGTGGGCGATCCATCCGCTCACCGGCGAGGACCTGCCGGTCTACGTCGCCAACTTCGTGCTGATGGGCTACGGCACCGGCGCGGTCATGGCGGTGCCCGCGCACGACCAGCGCGACTGGGAGTTCGCCAAGGTCCACGGCCTACCGGTGCGGCCGGTGATCGTGCCGCCGGGCGTGGCCGACGCGCTGCGCGAAGTCGGCAGCGACGTGGCGCATGACGCCGATCCCTTCCAGGCGGCGCTGGCCGGCGGTTCGGTGGATGCCTACGACACCTCCGCCGCGGTGGCCGTTGTGCGTGGCTATTTCGAATCGATCCGCAGCGAGGGCGCGTACACCGATCGCGGCATCCTGGTTGCTTCGGGCGAATACAGCGGCATGGATTTCGACGCCGCCTTCGATGCGCTGGCGGCGCGTCTCGACGCCGACGGCAACGGCCGTCGCCGGATCAATTTCCGCCTGCGCGACTGGGGCGTGAGCCGCCAGCGCTACTGGGGCTGCCCGATCCCGGTGGTGTACTGCGACGCCTGCGGCGCGGTGCCCGTGCCCGACGACCAGCTGCCGGTGATCCTGCCGGAAGACGTCGAGGACGCCTTCGCCTCGGGCACCGTGCAGTCGCCGATCAAGGCCGATCCCGAGTGGCGCAAAACGACGTGCCCCGAGTGCGGCGGCAAGGCCGAGCGCGAGACCGACACCTTCGACACCTTCATGGAGTCGAGCTGGTACTACGCCCGCTACACCTCGCCGGGCGCGGCCGACATGGTCGACGCGCGCGCGAAGTACTGGACGCCGGTCGACCAGTACATCGGCGGCGTCGAGCACGCGATCCTGCATCTGCTCTACTTCCGCTTCTACCACAAGCTGCTGCGCGACCAGGGCCTGGTGGACAGCGACGAGCCGGCGGTGAACCTGCTCACCCAGGGCATGGTGGTGGCCGATACCTACTACCGCGAGGATGCCAACGGCGCCAGGGAGTGGTTCAACCCTGCCGATGTCGACGTCGAGCGCGACGAGCGCGGTCGCATCACCGGCGCACATCTTGCGGCCGACGGCCAGCCGGTGCGGGTGGGCGGCATCGAGAAGATGTCGAAGTCGAAGAACAACGGCGTCGACCCGCAGTCGATGGTCGACAAGTACGGCGCCGACACCGTGCGCCTGTTTTCGATGTTCGCCTCGCCGCCGACGCTGTCGCTGGAGTGGAACGAGGCCGGCGTCGAAGGCATGTCGCGCTTCCTGCGCCGCGTCTGGCGCCTGGCCCAGGATCATGCGGCAACGCTCGCGGCCGCGACGCCTCTACCCCTGTCCGCCGGCGACCTCAGCCCGGAACAGAAAACCCTCCGTCGCCACCTGCACGAGACCATCCAGAAGGTGGGCGACGACTACGGCCGCCGCCACAGCTTCAACACCGCCATCGCGGCGCTGATGGAACTGCTGAACCACCTGGTGAAGTTCAACGACGCCAGCGAGGCCGGCCGCGCTGTTCGCCATGAGGTGCTTGAAGCGATGGTGCTGATGCTGAACCCGGTGACGCCGCACACCTGCCACGCGCTGTGGCAGCTGCTGGGCCATGCCGAGCAGGTGCTTGACGATGTCCCGTTCCCGGTCGTCGACCCGGAGGCCCTGGCGCGCGACGCGATGACGCTGGCGGTGCAGGTCAACGGCAAGCTGCGCGGCACGATCGAGGTCGCCGCCGACGCCACGCGCGATGCCATCGAGGCCCGCGCACTGGCCGAGCCGGGCGTGGTGAAGGTGCTCGAGGGCCTCTCGGTGCGCAAGGTGATCGTGGTGCCGGGCAAGATCGTGAACGTGGTGGCCGCGTGAAGGCCGTCGCGCGTCTTGTCGCCCATCCCGGTGTCGTCCAGACTCCCGGCATGGCCCGTCGACCCCTTCGCTTCGCCCTTCCGATGCTGGTCGCGCTGCTGGTGACCGCCTGCGGTTTCCACCTTCGCGAACCGCTGCAGCTGCCGCCGGATCTTGCCGGCGTCCAGGTGACCGCCCGTGACCCTTACAGCCCCCTGCTGCAGGCGCTCACGCGCACGCTCGAGCGCGCCGGGTTCGATGTTCCCGAGCGCGCGGGCGAGGGCGTTGCACGGCTCCGGATCCATTCCGAGCGCTGGGAGTCGCAGGCGATCAGCGTCGACCAGTTCGGCCGCGCCCAGGAATTCACCCTGCGCTATGCGGCGGTGTTCAGCCTGCTGGATGGCGACGGCGAGGAACTGGTGCCGGAGCAGGTGATCGAACTCTCGCGGGACTACGTGTCGCTGCCGGAAAATTCGACCGGTTCTGAAAGCGAGCGCGAGATGCTGTCGCGTGAGATGCAGCGCGAAATGGCGGCCGCCGTGCTGCGCCGGATCGATGCGGTGAACCGCGCAGACCAGGAACAGGACCAGGTGCCGATGCCAGCGCCGGTCCCCCCGGCCGGCGGCTGAGCGGCCGCGGTCGGGCCATGGCGCGCGAACTGAGCCCCGAACAGCTGGCCGGCGGCCTTTCCCGCGGCCCGTTGGCACCGGTGTACCTGGTCGCCGGCGCCGAGCCCTTGCGCGTGCTCGAATGCGCCGATGCGATCCGCGCCGAGGCGCGGGTCCAGGGCTACGCCGAGCGCGAAGTGTTCGAAGTCGACGGACGCGACATCGACTGGGACAGCCTTGAGGCCAGTCTGCGCGCGCCCAGCCTGTTCGCGACCCGGCGCCTGATCGAGGTCCGCCTGCCGACCACGAAGCCGGGCAAGCGCGGCGGCGAGGTGATTGCCGGCTATTGCGCGGATCCCCCGCCGGATACCTGCATGCTCGTCACCGGCGGGGAATGGAGCCGCAAGCACGGCGGCAAGTGGAGCGAAGCGGTCGCGGCGGCTGGCGCAATCGCGGTGGCCTGGCCGGTGAAGCCGCACGAACTGCAGGGCTGGCTTGAAGCGCGCCTGCGCCGCCAGGGCGTGCGCGCCGACCGTGGAGCGGTGCAGCTGCTGCTCGAACGCGTGGAAGGCAACCTGCTCGCGGCCGCGCAGGAAATCGACAAGCTGGTCCTGATTGCCGGAGATGAAACCCTGGACGCAGCGCGGATGCAGGCGCTGGTGGCCGATGCCGCGCGCTACGACGTGTTCCGCCTGGTCGATTCCGCGCTCAACGGCGAGGGCGCGCAAGCGGTACGCATGCTTGCCGGACTGCGCGCCGAGGGCGCGGCGGTGCCGGCGCTGATGGGCATGGTAGTCATGGAGCTGCAGCGCGCCGCGGCGCTGGCGCGGGTCAAGGCGCGCGGCGGCAACCTGGCTTCGGAATTCAAGGCGCAGCGGATCTGGGACGCCAAGGAGGCGGCTTATCGCCGCGCCCTCGACCGCCACCCGGCCGCGCGCTGGGAGCGCTTCGTCGCCGTGGCGGGCGAAGTGGACCGGGTCGCCAAGGGCCGCGGCGCCGGCGACGAGTGGCTGATGCTGGAACGGCTGCTGCTTGCAGTCGCCGATCCGCGCGCGGTCCCGCTGCTGGCGGCATGAGGCTGCTGGCCTGCTACGGCGGCAGCTTCGACCCGGTTCATCTCGGCCATATCGCAGTGGCCGTGGCGGTGCGCGACGCCCTCGGGGCCGAGGTCGCCCTGGTGCCGGCCGCGGATCCGCCGCACAAGGACGCGACCCACGCCTCGGCCGCCGAGCGCGTGCGGATGCTTGAACTGGCCATCGCCGGTGAACCCGCACTGCGCGTGGATGCGCGCGAACTGGAGCGCCAGGGGCCCTCCTACACCGTCGATACCCTGCGCCTGCTGCGGGCGGAGCAGGGGCCGCATCGCCCGATCGCCTGGTTGGTGGGCGGCGACTCCCTGCTGCAGCTCGACGCCTGGCACCGCTGGCGTGAAATCTTCGCCCACGGCCACGTGCTGGCGGTCGCGCGCCCCGGCTCGCCCTTGGGCGAAGACGAGATCGCGGCGCGCGCGCCCGCGGTCGAGCGCCAACTGGGCTTCCGGCGCAGGCCGGCCGCGGCGCTGGCGCGATCGCCGGCGGGTGGCTTCGCGACGCTGGAGCTGCCCCGCCTGCGCCCCGAGTCTTCTACCGAGGTGCGGCGGCTGGTTGCCGGTGACGGGGACTGGGAGCCGATGCTGCCGCCGGCGGTGGCCGGGTTCATCCGCGAACGCCGACTGTATGGATACGGGGCGGCGACGCCTCCTTCGCTATAATCCACGCCCCCGCCAACGAGCCACCGTCCTTGTCCAGCCAAGCGCAAGTCATCAAGACCAGCCTGCCCAACCCGCCGCCGTCCGTGGATGTCCTGCTGTCCACGGTCCTGGAGGCCGTTGCCGAACTGAAGGCAGTGGATGTCACCGAGATCGACGTGCGCGGCAAGACCAGCGTGTGCGATTACATGGTGGTCGCCTCCGGCACGTCGACCCGCCATGTGAAATCGATCGCCGATGAAGTGGTGAAGTTCGCCAAGCGACTGGGCTGCCAGCCGCTGGGCGTGGAGGGCGAGCGCGAGGCCGAATGGGTGCTGGTCGACCTCGGCGACGTCGTGGCGCACATCATGCTGCCGCGGGTGCGCGAGTTCTATGCCCTGGAGCGCCTGTGGACGGTTGGCGACGAGCCGCCGGGTGCCGACGATGACGGCTTCGGCGACATCCGCGGTCCGGCCCGCGACGCCGGCTGAGGTTCCGGGTGAAGGCCCGCCTGGTCGCCGTGGGCGAACGCCCGCCGGGCTGGGTTGCGGAAGGCTTCGCCGAATACCGCAAGCGGCTGTCGCACTGGCTGCCGCTTGAACTCGTGGAAATCACGCCCGGCCTGCGCGGCAAGGGCCGTGACGCCGTGCGCGCCACCCATGATGAAGGCCAGCGCGTGTTGGCGGCGCTCCCGCGCGACGTGCACGTGGTCGCGCTGGACGGCCGCGGCCGCGCCTGGGATTCGGAGGCGCTTTCGACACGACTCGAACACTGGCGCGGGCAGGGGCGCGACCTCGCGTTCCTGGTCGGCGGGCCCGAAGGCCACGCCGACGACGTGCTGGCCCGCGCCGACGAATCCTGGTCGCTGGGGCCGCTCACCCTGCCGCACATGCTGGTGCGGCTGGTGCTGGCCGAGCAGCTGTACCGCGCGGCGGCGCTGCTCGCCAACCATCCCTACCACCGGGCCTAGGCCCGGGTCGCTGCTCAGCCGCGGTCGAGCCTGAAGTCGATCGGGACCAGCCCGATCGCCTGTACCGCGCGGCCGTCGCGCATCGCCGGCTGGAAGCGCCAATGCCGCAGCACGTGGCGGCGCGCGGCCTCGTCCAGCTGGCGGTGGCCGCTGCCCTCCTGCACCTGGACCTGCAGCGGCCGGCCATCGACGTCGACCAGGACCTGCAGCATCACCGTTCCCTGCAGCCCCGCGCGCAGCGCCTCGCGCGGGTAGGGCGGTGCGCTGGCCTCGGCATAGGCCAGGCGCATGCCGGTCAGGGGGCCGGACGCCGGCGGTGCGATGTCGGCACTGCCGTACTCGAGCGGCGGGGCCGGATCGGCGGCGATGATGCCGCCCTCGACCAGCGGCGGCGCGACCGGGGCCGGGTCGCGCGCGACCACGCGCTGCGCGGGAGCGGTCGGCGCCGGCGGAGTGACCGGACGCTCCACCGGCACGATCTCGGGCGGTGGGGGCGGCGGCACCGGCCTGGCCTCGAACCACTCGGCCTCCAGGCCGCGCGGTGCCGCGGGTTCGGACGTGGGCCGGGACAGCGGAACCAGCATCAACAGCAACAGCGCACCGTTGAACAGCAGCGCGCCGGACACCCCGGCGATGCGCACCGGATCGGGCCGGCTGGCGGCATGCGGCTCAAGGCGCGCATGCGGGACGGACGACGGACTGCGGACTTCGGGCTGCAGGACCATGGACCACCTCCTCGTTGTACCGGCACGCTGCCGGCTGCACGGGGGCCAACGCGCGGCCGGCGGCCGCGGGGTTGTCAGCGCCCCAGTTCGAACACGATCTCCAGATTGGCCTCCAGGGTGTTCTCGCCCGGCGCCACCGGGGTCGACTCGGAGTCCATGGCCATCGCGCGCATGGCGTACATCGGCCGCGGCTGCGGGATGCTGCCGCCTTCGCTGATGCTCACGATGCGGCGCACGCGCAGGTCCAGCGCCTTGGCGTACATGTCGGCGCGGGCGCGGGCCTGCTCGAGCGCCTTGCGCCGCGCCTCGTCGTAGACCACCTCGGGCCGGTCGATGCCGAAGCTGGGGCCGTTGACGTTGTTGGCGCCGCTGGCCACCAGGGCGTCAAGCACTTCGCCCAGCTTCGCGATGTCACGCACGGTCAGGTTCACGGTGTTGCTGGCGTTGTATCCGGAGATCCGCGGCTCTTCGTTTTCCACGTGCCGGTAGCTGGGGTGGATGTTGATGCCGGAGGTCTGGATGTCCTTCTCGGCCACGCCCGCGGCGCGGATCGCGGCCATCACCCGCGACATCTGCGCGGCGTTCTCGCGCATCGCGGTATTGGCGTCGGCGGCCTGGGTGACCACGCCGGCCGAGGCCGTGGCGATGTCGGGCGCGCGGCTGGATTCGCCGCGGGCCGAAACCGAGAGCAGGGTGCCGTCGCTGCCGGCGCCCGGGTACGTGGTTTGCGCGGATGCGGTCATGGCGAGGCTTCCAAGGACCAGGCTGATGGCGAGGGTGGCGGCGGCTGCCGTACGCAGGATGGTCGGGCTCATGTGGATCTCCGGAAGCGGTGGAAACAGGGTCGGGACGGGGGAGTGAACGGGTCGTGAGCCGGAACGGGGTTGCAGCCGCGGCGCGCCGGCTGGCCGCGGCCCCGGCACGGTATCCTTCCGCCATGCTCCACCTTGCCTCCAAATCACCGCGCCGGCGCGAACTGCTGGCGCGCCTGGGACTCGACTTCGGCGTGCTCGACGTCGACGTGCCGGAGCAGCGTGCGCCCGGCGAATCGGCGGAAGGCTATGTCGCCCGCGTCGCCCGCGACAAGGCCGGCGCTGGGCTGCTGCGCGTGGTCGCCGTGCCTGGCGCGGTGGTGCTGGGTTCGGATACCGAGGTGGTGCTTGAGGACGAGGTGTTCGGCAAGCCCGCCGATGCAGCCGCGGCCGAGGCCATGCTGCGCCGCCTGTCGGGCCGCACGCACCGGGTGCTGACCGCCGTGTCGGTGGTGTCCGCCGGGCGCGAAGCGCGGGTGATGGTGGCCAGCGAGGTCGCCTTCGCGCCGCTGTCGGACGATGACATCGCCGACTACGTCGCCAGCGGCGAGCCCATGGGTCGCGCCGGCGCCTATGCCATCCAGGGCGGCGCCGAACGCTTCGTCAGCCGCCTGGCAGGCAGCTATTCCGGGGTGATGGGCCTGCCCCTGCACGAGACCGCCGCGCTGCTGCGCGAATTCGGCATCCATGCGCGCACCCCGCGCGGGGGCGGCGCATGAGCGAGGAGATCCTGGTCAACGTGACCCCGCGCGAGACCCGCGTCGCGGTGGTCGAGAACGGCATGCTCCAGGAGCTGCACATCGAGCGCGGCTGGAGCCGCGGGGTCGTAGGCAACATCTACAAGGGTCGCGTGCAGCGGGTGATGCCGGGCATGCAGGCGGCGTTCGTCGACGTCGGCCTCGAGCGCGCGGCCTTCCTGCATGCCAACGACGTGCTGCGACCCGGCCGCGCCGAGGGCCTCGCCGTGGAAGAGCCCGGCCCCGGTCCCGCGCAGCCGGCGCCGCAGGCCACGCCGCCGATCAGCGAGCTGCTGCGCGACGGCCAGGAGGTCGTGGTGCAGGTGGTGAAAGATCCGATCGGCGGCAAGGGCGCGCGCCTGACCACCCAGATCAGCATCCCGTCGCGCTACCTGGTGCTGCTGCCGCAGTCGAGGGTGATCGGCGTCTCGGCGCGGATCGAGGATGAAGCCGAACGCGCGCGCCTGAAGTCACTGGTGGGTGAGCGCGCGCTCGCCAACGGCCACGGCTACATCGTGCGCACGAACGCGGAAGGCCAGCCGGCCGAGGCGCTGGCCGAGGACATCGCCTACCTGGCGCGCGCCTGGGCGCTGGTCGAGGGCGGCGTGGCCGGGGCCCGCGTGGGCGCCTGCGTGTACGAGGACCTGACCCTGCCGATGCGCGCGGTGCGCGACCTGATGCGCCGCGGCGTGGAAAAGGTGAAGGTGGATTCGCGCGAGACCTGCGACCGGCTCAAGGCCTTCGCCGCGCAGTACATGCCGGGGCTGGCCGAGAAGATCGAGCACTACAGCGGCGCGCGCCCGGTGTTCGATCTCTACGGCGTCGAGGACGAGATCGGCCGCGCGCTGGAAAAGGAGGTGCCGCTGAAGTCCGGCGGCTACCTGGTGATCGACCAGACCGAGGCGATGACCACGGTCGACGTCAATACCGGGTCGTTCCTGGGCCAGCGCAACCTGGAGGAAACGGTCTACCGCACCAATCTGGAGGCCGCGCAGGCGGTGGCGCGCCAGCTCAGGCTGCGCAACCTCGGCGGCATCATCATCATCGACTTCATCGACATGACCGATCCCGAGCATCGCCGCCAGGTGCTGCGCACGCTGGAGAAGTCGCTGGCGCCGGACCACGCCAGGACCACGGTCTACGACTTTTCGCCGCTGGGCCTGGTGGAGATGACGCGCAAGCGCACGGTCGAGAGCCTGCAGCGCCAGCTCAGCGAAACCTGCCACGAGTGCGGCGGCCGCGGGATGCTCAAGACCTCGGAAACGGTCACCTACGAAGTGTTCCGGGAGATCGTGCGCGCGGTGCGCCAGTTCGACGCCGAGCGCCTGCTGGTGATCGCTTCGCCCAAGGTGGTGGCGCGGATCACCGAAGAGGAATCCGCTGCGGTGGCCGAACTCGAGGAGTTCCTCGGCAAGAGCATCCGCTTCCAGGCCGACGAGCAGTACATGCAGGAGCAGTTCGATGTCGTGCTGCTCTGAGCCCCGCGCACGGCGCGCAGGCCGCTGATGCCCGGCCGGCTCCGCCGCGGCCTGCGTCGTGCGCGGCGCGGCGCCTGGTATGTGTTCGCCGTCGGCCTGGTGCTGATGGCGCTGGGCGCCGGCCTCACCAGCCAGCTGCTGCCGCTGGCCGAGCGCCATCCGGACCGGATCGCCGAGTGGCTGGGCAAGCGTGCCGGGCGGCCGGTGTCGTTCGATGGCCTGGAGACGGCGTGGACGCGGCGCGGCCCGCTGCTGCGCCTGGACGGACTGCGCATCGGCGAAGGTCCCGACGCGATCCCGGTCGGCGAGGCCGAGGTGCTGGTGGCGCAGTACGCCGGCCTGCTGCCGGGGCGTTCGTTCACCGAGCTGCGCCTGCGCGGGCTGGAGCTCCGGCTGGAGCGCAGCGACGACGGCCGCTGGCAGGTGCGTGGACTGCCGGGCGAGGAACAGTCCGACGGCGATCCGTTTGCCGCCCTGGAAGGCCTGGGCGAGCTGCAGGTGGTGGACGGCGTGCTCGAGGTGTCGGCGCCGGGCCTGGGGATTGCATCGCGCCTGGGCGAGGTCGACCTGCGCCTGCGCGTGGACGGCAACCGCGTGCGCGCTGCGGCGCGGGCCTGGATGCGCCCGGGGGTCTCGCCGCTGGACATCACCGCCGAGCTTGATCGCGACAGCGGCGATGCGCGCGCCTGGATGGCGCTGCGCCGCGCGGACCTCGCGGCGTGGTCGGCGCTGCGCATCGGTGGCATTGGTCCGCTGTCGGGCGCCGGCCGGATCCAGGCCTGGGCGCGCCTGCGCGGCTATCGGGTGGAATCGTTGACGCTGCGCGCCGCGCTCGAGGGCGTGCGCCTGGAAGGTGGAGGCGGTGCCGACACCGGTGGCCGGGCGCGCGAGGTGGACATCGGACCGCTCGACATCGACGCGCGCTGGACCGCGCTGGACCGCGGCTGGCGGCTAGATGCGCCGCGCTTGCGCCTGGGCGAGGGCGGCGGCGAGCAGGCCCTCGACGGGCTGCTGCTGGCCGGCGGTGCGCGCCGTGCGCTGGTCGCCGAGCGCCTCGATGCCGGGGCATTGCTGTCGTTGGCACCACTGTTGCCGTCGGTGCCGTCTCCTCTGGTGGACTGGCTTCGCGAGGCGCGGCCGGCAGGCATCCTGCATGCGGTGGATGTGGCCGGTGAGGCTGGAGGTGCCCTGCGCGCAAGCGCGCGCATCGAAGACTTCGGGTTCCTGCCGCGCGGCGGCGCACCCGGCGTGTCCGGCCTGGCAGGCGGCCTTCGCGGCGATGCCGCCGGCCTGGTCTTCACTCCCGACCCGCAGGCGACGGTGCGCGTCGACTGGCCGATGGGCTTTGGTCCGCCGCCGCATGCGATCCGGCTGCGCGGCGAGGTGGCGGCCTGGGCCGCCGGCGCCGGCTGGCAGGTGCACGCGCCCGCGCTGCGGATCGATGGCGAGGGCTATGGCGCCGACGTCCGCGGCGGCCTGGCGTTCGCAGGCGATGGAACCCGGCCGCGCATCGACCTGGCCGCCGAGCTCGACGCCGCACGCGTGCCGGTGGCCAAGCGCTTCTGGATCCGCCACATCATGCCCCGGGCGGCGGTGGACTGGCTGGACTCCGCCCTGGTCGATGGCCGGGTGCTTGATGGTCGCGCAGTGGTGTCGGGCGACCTCGATGACTGGCCGTTCGACGCCGCGGATGGGGTGGCCGGGCGCGGGCTGTTCCACGCCTCGGCCAGGCTCGAGGACGCCGTGGTCCGCTTCGATCCCGACTGGCCGGCTGCCGAGGCGCTCGAGGGACGCGTGGACTTCATCGCCAACGGCTTCACCCTCGAAGGCAGCGCGCGGCTGGGCGGCGTGCCCATGGAATCGCTGCGCGCCGCCATTGCCGATTTCGGGCACGCGCCGCTGCGGCTGTCGACGGAATTCGCGTCCGACGCGGCCCCCGTCCTGACCCTGCTCCGTGCCAGCCCGCTCCGCGACGGGCGCGAGGAGCTGCTGGATGCGCTGGACGCCTCGGGGCCGCTGCGGGCCACCTACGCCATGGTGCTTCCGCTGGGTCGCAGCGATGGCGGCGATGGCGGGTTGCAGGTGTCCGGCCGGGTGGCACTGGCAGGCGCGAAGCTCGGCGAAACGCGGTGGCAGCTGGCCTTTGACGATGTCCACGGCGAGGCCCGCTACGACCAGTCGGGTTTCGCTGCCGACAGGCTCAGGGTGCGTCGCGAGGGCCAGCCGGGCCGCCTGTCCCTGCGTGCGGGCCGGCCCCACGTACGCAACCGCGACATGGCCTTCGAGGCCGAGCTTGAAGCCAGCCTGGCATCGTCGGAGCTCGCCGCGCGCGCGCCGGAGCTGGCGTGGCTGGGCGCGCGCATGGACGGGCGCTCATCGTGGACGCTGGCCCTCGGGCTGCCCGAGGATGCCGGCAGCGATGGCGCCGGCGGCCGGCTGCAGCTGCGTTCGGACCTGGTGGGAACGCGGCTGACGCTGCCGCAGCCGCTGGGCAAACCGGCCCCGGAGCCGCTGGCCGCGCGCATCGACCTGACCCTGCCGATGGGCGAGGACGATATCGACGTGGTGCTGGGCGACCGTGTCGCGCTGCGCGCGCGCAGCCGGGCCGGACGCACGGGAGTACTTGCGGTGCTCGGCCGCGATCGCGTCGACGCGGCGCCGCCGGATTCGGGCATCCGGATCGAAGGCCGCACGCCGGTGCTCGATGCGATGGAATGGGCCGGGATGTTCAGCGGCGACGGACAGGACGGCGCCGATGGTCTTGCGCTGCGCGGGATCGACCTGGTCGTCGGGAAGCTGCAGCTGCTGGGCGCGAGCTTCCCGCAGACCCGCGTGGTGGCGCGGCAGGAGCGCGGGGCCACCACGGTCCGGTTTGATGGCGAGGCCCTGGCGGGCAGCTTGCGCATTCCGCAGGACAAGGGCGCGACGCTGTCGGGCCACCTGCAGCGCCTGTACTGGCGCAGCGCGCGCAGTGCCGATGAGGCCGACGCCGGTGGCGTCGGTGCCGGCGTCACTGCCGAAGCTCCGGAGGCGACGGCCCCAGGCGGTCCCGATGGCCGCGATGCCGCTGCCGATGCCGACATCGACCCCGCTGCGATCCCGCCGCTGTCTCTCGTGATCGATGAGCTGCGGGTTGCCAAGGCATCGCTGGGACGGGTGGACCTGCGCACGCGTCCGACCGCCGCCGGCCTGCAGGTCGAGTCGCTGCAGCTGCGTGCACCGGAACAATCGATCGATATCGAAGGCGCCTGGGCCGGACGCGGCGCGCAGGCACGCACGCGGATGCAGGTGGCCGTGGACAGCGGCGACTTCGGTGCCCTGCTGGACGGCTTCGGCATGGCCGGGCGCATGGACGGCGGCACCGGCACGGCGCACTTCGAGGGCTCCTGGCCGGGCTCGCCCGCCGGCTTCAGGCTCGGCGGGCTCGAAGGCCGGCTTGCGCTCACGATCAAGGATGGACGCCTGGTCGAGGTCGAGCCCGGTGCCGGCCGGGTCCTGGGCCTGCTCAGCGTTGCCGAGCTGCCGCGGCGGCTGATGCTTGATTTCCGCGACTTCTTTTCGCGCGGCTTCGCCTTCAACCGCATCGGCGGCGGCGTCGAGTTCACCGGCGGCATGGCGCGCGGCGACGAGCTGGTGATCGATGGACCTGCCGCCGAGATCCGCATCGGCGGCAGCGCCGACCTGCGTGCGCAGACCTACGACCAGGTGATCGACGTCTTCCCGCGCACCGGGAGCCTGCTCACCGCGGTGGGCGCGCTCACCGCCGGCCCGGTCGGCGCGGCGGTGGGTGCCGTGGCCAACGTGGTGCTGGAGAAGCCGCTGGGCCGCATGGGCGCGCGCCGGTACCACGTCACCGGGCCATGGAAGGATCCGAAGGTCGTGGTCGAGGGCCGGGAGATGCCGGCCCCGGTGGAGGATGCGCCGGAGCCCGATCCGGATGCGGCGCCGGGGTCGGAGCCTGCGCCCGCGCCGGCCGATGATCCGCGGCCTTGATCCGCGGGCCTGCGCCCGCACGTCTATGTGATGACTTCCCGTGACCCCGAGCCGGACCCGACCATGACCCAAGCCCTTGCGATCGCCGAATCACGCCTGCTGCTGCCTGCGGGCCTCGACGGCGGCGGCCTCGACCGCGCCTTCGGGACCCTGCTGGGCCCGGGCATCGATTTCGGCGACATCTATTTCCAGCACGCGCGGCGCGAGAGCTGGACGGTCGAGGATGGCATCGTCAAGGACGGCGCGCATTCGATCGAACAGGGCGTGGGCGTGCGCGCTATCAGCGGCGAGAAGACCGGCTTCGCCTATGCCGACGACATCAACGCCGAGTCGCTGCTGTCGGCGGCGGGTTCGGCGCGGGCGATTGCCCACAGCGGCGCCGAACGGCGCGTGCAGGCGCTGGTTCCGGCCGGCGCGCGCGCGCTTTACGCCCCCGAGGATCCGGTCGATGGCATGGCCAATGACGCCAAGGTCGAGGCCCTGCGCCGCGTGGATCGCCTGCTGCGTGCCGCCGACCCGCGGGTGAAGCAGGTGATGGTGAGCCTGTCGGGTGGCGTCGACACCATTTTCGTGGCGCGCTCGGACGGCGTGATGGCCGGCGACGTGCGGCCGCTGGTGCGGCTCAACGTGCAGGTGATCGTGGAGCAGGGTGGCCGCCGCGAGAGCGGCTACGCCGGCTACGGCGGGCGCTATTCGTACGCCGAGCTGCTGGGCGACGGCCAGCCTGAAAAGTTCGCGCGCGAAGCGCTGCGCCAGGCTCTGGTGAACCTGGAGGCCATCGACGCGCCCGCCGGCGTGATGCCGGTGGTGCTGGGCAGCGGCTGGCCCGGCGTGCTGCTGCACGAAGCGGTCGGCCACGGCCTGGAGGGCGACTTCAACCGCAAGGGCACCAGCACCTACGCCGGACGCATGGGTCAGCGCGTGGCGGCGCCGGGCGTGACCATCGTCGACGACGGCACGCTCGACAAGCGCCGCGGCTCGCTCAACGTCGACGACGAGGGCACGCCCACGCAGTGCACCACCCTGATCGAGGACGGCGTGCTCGTGGGCTATATGCAGGACACGCTCAACGCGCGGCTGATGGGCGTGGCGCCGACCGGCAACGGTCGCCGCGAATCGTTCGCGCACCTGGTGATGCCGCGCATGACCAATACCTACATGCTGGCGGGGCAGGACGACCCGGCCGACATGATCCGCTCGGTGAAGAAGGGCCTGTACGCGGTCAATTTCGGCGGCGGCCAGGTCGACATCACCAGCGGCAAGTATGTGTTCTCGGCCACCGAGGCCTATCTGATCGAGGACGGCAAGGTCACCGCCCCGGTGAAGGGGGCAACGCTGATCGGCAACGGGCCGGAGACCATGCAGAAGGTGCGCATGGTCGGGCATGACATGGCGCTCGATGACGGCGTCGGCATCTGCGGCAAGGACGGCCAGAGCGTTCCGGTCGGCGTCGGCCAGCCCTCGTTGCTGGTCGACGGAATCACGGTTGGCGGTACCCGCGCCTGATGCCGGCCGTGTCGACGCCGTTGAAGCGCTTGGTTGCGGGTGAGCATTCGGCTATGCCGATGCTTCCTGTGGGAGCAGCTATAGCTGCGATCCGGGCGGAGCGGGAGGGCGATCGCGGCTATAGCCGCTCCCACAGTCGCGGCGCCAGCCGCTTTCGCAGTTGCTTCAGTCACACCAGCACCAGTCGGAGCCGCTTCAGCCGTTCTTACAGCTGCTCGTGCGGCGTCGTGTCGTCGCTGTCGGCGGTGGGTTCCGCGTCCAGCAGCGCGCGCACCTCGCGGTACAGCTCGCGAAAGGCGCGCGGTGGCTTGTTCGCCTTGCGCTCGGCCAGCGCGTTGCGCACCAGCTGCCGCAGGCGCTGGCTGTCGGCGCCGGGGAATTCGTCGATGAGCGCCGCCAGCGCCGCATCGCCTTCTTCGCCAAGCAGGCGTTCGCGCCACTCCTCGGCGCGGTGCAGGCGGGCGGTGTCCAGGCGCGCCGCCTCGCCGCCGACGCCGAGCGCATCGTTCAGGGCGTCCAGCGCCTCGTCGTCTTCGCGGCGCAGCTGCTTGGCCAGGAACGCGACCTCGCGCTTGCGCGCGATGCGCGAGCTGATGCGCCGTGCCTGGGCGATATGCGGCAGCAGGTGGTCGTCCAGCGGCAGCTTGGCCAGCTTGCCCGGGTCGAGTTCGACCAGCTGCTTGGCCAGTTCCAGCACGTCCAGCGCCCCGCGGCGCTGCGCGCTGCGGCTTGGGCCGAGGAATTCGCCGCTGTCTTCGTCCTTGCCGCGCATGTCGTTCCAGCCGCCCGTTGAACCACTTCAAGAACCACAAGGATAAGGCATTGACCACCCCGATCACCGACGCCAGCCGCGACTCCAGCCCCGTGCACGACGACAGCCGCGAGCGGCTGGCGCGCCTGGAGGGCATCGCGGGGCAGCTGCTCGACCGTTGCCGCGCCGCCGGCGCGACCCAGGCCGAAGTCTCTTCCAGCGAGGACCGCGGCCTCAACGTCAACGTACGCATGGGCGAGGTGGAGTCGGTGGAGTCCACCCGCGACCGCGGCGTCGCGGTCACCGTCTATTTCGGCAAGCGCAAGGGCAGCGCCAGCACCGCCGACCTGCGCGAGGAAAGCCTGGCGGCCACCGTCGAACAGGCCTGCGCGATCGCGCGCCACACCGAAGACGATGCCGCCGCCGGGCTGGCGGACGCTGCGCTGATGGCGCGCGATATGCGCGACTTCGATGCCTGGCATCCCTGGGACATCGATGCGCAGGGCGCGGTCTCTCTCGCGCTGGCCGCCGAGCAGGCCGGTCGCGACGCCGATGCCCGGATCAGCAACTCGGATGGTGCCGGCGTGGGCAGCGGCACCTCGCTCAGCGTGTATGCGAACTCGCACGGCTTCGTCGGTGCCGAGCGCGGCAGCCATCACAGCGTGTCATGCGCCCTGATCGCAGGCCGGGGTGAGGGCATGCAGCGCGACGGCTGGTACAGCTATGCCCTGGCCGCGGACGACCTTGAGCCCGCCGCCGCCATCGGCCGTGCCGCGGCGCAGCGCACGCTCGCACGCCTGGATCCGGCGCCGCTCGCCACCGGCCGCTATCCGGTCCTCTTCTCTGCGGAAGTCGCCCGCTCGCTGTTAGGCCACCTGCTGGGCGCGGTGTCGGGCGGCGCGCTGTACCGAGGTGCCAGCTTCCTGGTCGATGCCGCCGGAACGCGGCTGTTCCCGGACTGGTTCGCGATCCACGAGCGCCCCTTCCTGCCGCGCGGCTTGCGCTCGGCCGCATTCGACGCCGAAGGCGTGGCGACGCGCGAATCGGCCCTTGTCGACAGCGGCGTGCTGCAGCGCTACGTGCTCGGCAGCTACTCGGCGCGCCGGCTCGGCCTGGAGACCACCGCCAATGCCGGCGGCGTGCACAACCTGGACGTCGCGGCGAACGCCGGCGGCTTCGATGACCTGGTACGCGGCATGGGCCGCGGGCTGGTGGTCACCAGCCTGATGGGGCAGGGCGTGAACACGATCACCGGTGACTATTCGCGCGGGGCATCCGGCTTCCTGGTGGAGGACGGCGCCATCGTGCGCCCGGTCGACGGCATCACCGTGGCCGGCAACCTGCGCGACATGTTCATGGCGATCGAAGCGGTGGGCAGCGACGTCGATCCACGCTCGCACATCCGCACCGGCTCGATCCTGGTCGGTGGGATGACGGTCGCCGGCAGCGACTGAGCCCACTCGCCGGCGCGTCGGGGCCTGGCCCATCAGTTGGGTTGCCTGCGGCTGCCGCGGCCCCATCATTGCATTGCGCCGGACCGTTTCCGGCCGGAGCCGGATCAATGGGCAATCCCCTTCCTCTCGCCACCAGTACCCCGTCCGAGCGCCAGTGGGCGGCACTGGCGCACCTGGCCGCGCTGGTCCTCGCCCTGTGCACGGGTTGGATCGCTGGCGCCGCCGGCATGCTCGGTGCCGGCGCGGTCTACCTGCTCAAGCGCGACCAGTCCGCGTTCGTCGCCGGGCATGCCCGTGAAGCGCTGAACTTCAACCTGAGCATGTTCATCTACGCCTGCGTGGCCACCGCGATCGGTGTCGTGCTGATCGGTGCCACGGTGCTGACGCTTGGGCTGGGCCTGATCGTGACCTTGCCTGCCGGGCTGCTGCTCCTGCTGGTCTACTGCGCGATCGCGATCATGTGGCTGGTCTGCAGCGTGATCGCGATCGTCCGCGCATGGGATGGACAGGCCTATCGCTACCCGCTGACCCTGCGCCTGTTCTGATCAGCGCGCACCGGTCAGTGCGAGCGGTGGACCGCCAGTTCGCCCAGTGCCGCCAACGGCGCGGCGCGGGGCCCGAGAGGCGCAAGCGCCGAGTCCATTGACGCAGCCAGCTCGGCCAGTCGCGCGCGGGATGCGGCGATTCCGATCAGGGCGGGAAAGGTCGCCTTGTCCTGCGCTGCATCCTTGCCGGCGGTCTTGCCGAGGACGGCGCTTTCGCCCTCGACGTCCAGCAGGTCGTCGCGGATCTGGAAGGCCAGGCCAAGTGCGCCGGCAAAGGCGTCCAGGCGCTGGCGCTCGTGATGGCCTGCACCGGCCGCGATCGCGCCCATGCGCAGCGCGGCGCGGATCAGGGCGCCGGTCTTGAGCGCATGCAGGCGTTCGAGGGATTCGAGGCTGGATGCGGAATCGCTGCCGGTTGCCGCCAGGTCGAGGGCCTGGCCCCCGCACATCCCGGCTGCACCGGAGGCCTGCGCGAGTTCACGCAGCATCGCCACGCGGGCGGCGTCGCCGACATTTGCATGGGCGCCGGTGAGCACGGCGAACGCCAGCGACTGCAGCGCGTCGCCGGCCAGGATCGCGGTGGCTTCGCCGTATGCGACGTGGACGGTGGGCTGGCCGCGGCGCAAAGCATCGTCATCCATTGCTGGCAGGTCGTCGTGGACCAGGGAATAGGCGTGGACCAGTTCGATGGCCGCCGCGGGCGCATCAAGTGCAGACTCGTCAGCGCCGAATGCGGTGCCGGCGGCGTAGACCAGCAGCGGGCGCATGCGCTTTCCGCCAAGCAGCACGGCGTGGCGCATGGCATCGCCAAGGCGTTGTTCGGCCGCCGGATGGTCGGCCAGGGCGGCTTCGAGCACGCCATCGATGCGCTGACGCCAGTTCCCGAGCCGTGCCGACGTGGTGTCCGCGACTGTGGTGTCAGGCATCGTCGCCGCTGGACGGGAATGGCGTGGCGGAGTCCGGCTGCTGCGGATCGGTGAGCAGGCGCACGCGCAGCTCGGCCGCTTCCAGCGCCTGCTGGCAGCGGCGGTACAGGCCTACGCCGCGTTCGTAGGCGGCAAGCGAGTCTTCCAGGCTCATTTCGCCGCGCTCCATCCTTTCAACCAGCTGTTCGAGCGAGTCGAGCGATGCTTCGAAGTCGGCGACCGGGGACGTGGCGTTGGCGGAGTCGGGCGTGTTTGGCATGGGTGCGAGTTTACGCCAAGTCCCTCCAGCGCAGTCGGGCGTCGCGTGCCTGCAGCCATGCGTGCAGGCCGGCGTCGATGATCCGGTCGCCCGCTGCCAGCAGGTGGCCGTCGCGGGCCGACAGCAGCGGAATGCGGGCACGCTGCCATGGTGGGATGCCGGCGTCCTGCAGCAGGTGCTTGAGCGCGTGCGAGTGCCCGCGGCCAGGCAGCCGGATGCGCTCGCCGCCGCGGCGGGCATGGACACGCAGCGGCTGGTCGAATCCATCGGCGCCTTCAAGCCCGAAACTGCCGCCGCCAGGCAGCGGCAGTGGCAGTGGCACCCGACCGTCCCAGCCCTGCGACCAGTCGCCATCGAGCGGAGTGAAAGCGTGCAGCGGCAGGGCATGGAGCCGGCCTCGCCAGGCACGAATGATTGCGTCCGACCAGCGGTATTCGGCGGCGCCGTCGCCGCGAGCGTCGAGCATGCCGCTCACGGCGTCGACCGCGGATGCCGGCAGCGGAGGCAGGTCCAGGCGCGTGATCCAGGAGCGGAGCAGGCGCGCACGCTGCGCAACTGGCAGCGCCTGGAGCGGGACGATCGGAAGGGTTGAATCGCCAAGGGCGTCGGAAAGGGCGTCTTCTGCGGCACTCTGCGCGGCATTGCCCTGGAGGTCGCCGAGCGCGGCGGCGTCGTGCTCGGCGAGCAGGTCCGATGCTTCCGCGCATAGCAGTGCGCTGCGCGCGAAGGCCGCATCGGCGCCAGGCCAGCGTTGGCGCAGCAGCGGCAATACCGTAGTGCGGAGCAGGGTCCGGGCGTGCGCCGGGTCTGCATTGGCCGGATCTTCGATCCAGGCCATGCCCTGCATGCGCGCCCAGGCTTCCAGGCGCGTGCGTGGATGGGCCAGCAGCGGGCGCCACATCCAGCCCGCTGCAAAGCGGCGCCAGGGCCGCATGGCCGCCAGTCCGTCCGGCCCTGAAGCGCGGAGGGCGCGCAGCAGGAAGGTCTCGGCCTGGTCGTCCCGGTGGTGGGCGAGCGCGAGCACTTCGTCCTTTCCCAGGACGTCGGCAAAGGCGGCATGCCGCGACGCGCGCGCCGCCCCCTCGAGACCGAGGCCGCTGTCGCGCTCCACCGCGACCCTGCGCACCGTCAACCGCACGCCCAGCGCGGAGCAAGTGGCGCTGCAATGAGCGGCCCACGCATCGGCTTCCGGGTGCAGGCCATGGTGGACGTGGACCGCGCGCAAGCCGCGCGCCTGGATCACCGGCAACGCCGCGAGCCGGTGCAGGAGCACGCTGGAGTCAAGCCCGCCGCTCAGCGCAACGATGATCCCGTTGACGGCCGCATGCCCGGGAACCGCGAACATGGCATCCGGAAGCTCGGCGGCCGAAGGCAGGCAGTCGGGCGGATCGTGGTTCATCGCGTGTGCGACACCGCGCGGCGGGCCGCTTGCCGCGCGCGTTGTGCGACTGGTCCGCGGCGTTCCGCGGCGTCAGGCCGCTTCGTAGGCGCCATAGCCGCGCAGGCGCTGGTAGCGCTTCTGCAGCAGCGTATCGACGGGCAGGCCTTCAAGCGCGTCGATTTCGTTGGCCAGGACCGCCTTCAACCGGAGCGCCATCTGCTTCGGGTTGCGATGCGCGCCGCCGATCGGCTCGCGCACCAGCTTGTCGACCAGGCCAAGGCCGAGCAGGCGCTTGGCGGTCAGCCCCAGCTGTTCGGCCGCGTCGCGCGCCTTGGCCGGGTCCTTCCACAGGATCGAGGCGCAGCCTTCGGGCGAAATCACCGAATAGGTGCTGTATTCCAGCATCACCGTGCGGTCGCCGACGCCGATGGCGAGCGCGCCACCGGAGCCGCCTTCGCCGATCACCGTGCACACGATGGGCGTGCGCAGCTCGGCCATCTCCATCAGGTTGCGGGCGATGGCCTCGGACTGGCCGCGCTCTTCGGCACCGATGCCGGGATAGGCGCCGGGGGTATCGATGAAGGTCAGAAGCGGCAGCCTGAAGCGCTCGGCCATCTTCATCAGGCGCAGCGCCTTGCGGTAGCCCTCCGGGCGCGGCATGCCGAAGTTGCGGCGGACCTTGGCCTTGGTATCGCGGCCCTTCTGGTGGCCGATGATCATCACGCTGCGGCCGTTGATGCGGCCGATGCCGCCGACGATGGCAGCGTCGTCGGAGTAGGCGCGGTCGCCCGCCAGCTCCTGGAATTCGTCGCAGACATAGCGGATGTAGTCGTTGGTGTAGGGCCGCGCCGGGTGGCGCGCAAGCTGCGAGACCTGCCAGGGGCTGAGGTCGCGGAAGATCTGCGCGGTGCGCAGGCGCAGCTTGTTCTGAAGAGTCCGGAGCTCGGCATCGATGTTGACACCGGGGCCGGAGCTGGCCTGGCGCAGGTCCTGGATCCTGGCTTCCAGGTCCGCGATGGGCTGTTCGAAATCTAGGTAGTTGGGATTCATCGGCGGCTGCGATCGTGAAAGGGGCCAGTCTAGCGGAGTCGCTCCCGCGGGGCCTGGAAGCATGCTTTTGTGGGAGCCGTCATGGCGGCGATTTGCCTCAGGTCGCCGCCATGGCGGCTCCCGCATGGAAGCGGGAATTTGATGCCTCCACTGCTCAGCTGGCCCAAGGGCGCGTACCCATGGCGACGTGCACGGCGCGCACGCCGGGTTCGACGCGCAGCTGCCCCAGGAGGTCCGGCTCGACGCGCACCGAGTTGGCGCCGTCGATGTCCAGGCTGCCGGCGGCACCGGTCGCCAGCAGCAGGTCCAGGCGCAGCGGCGTGGTACCCGGGCGGTTGGCGGCCAGCAGCGCGTCGATGCGGTCGAGGACGCCGGTGGACTTCAGGTCCAGGCGCAATGACAGGCGCTGTGCGCACTGCCTGCAGACCTCGTGGAAATCCCAGGCCCGGCGCGCGCGCAGCGAGAAGCCACCGCTGAACTCGTCCTCGCGCAGGCCGCCTTCGACGATCACGATGCGGTTGCCGCCGAGCAGCGATGCGTACTCCACCCAGGCTTCGGAGAAGAAGGCGCACTCGATGCGGCCACGGCCGTCCTCCAGCTGGACGAAGGCCTGGCTTTCGCCGCGCTTGCGGATGCCCATGACCTGGCCTGCCACTATCGCCGTGACCTCCTGCCGCCAGCCGCCGCGACCGCCTTCACCATTGCCGTTGCCGCCCTTGCGCGCGCTGCTGCCCGACTCCCAGAGCTGGTCGAGCTGGCCGAGGTCGGCGCCGACCAGGGTCTTGAGTTCGCTGCGCCATGGATCCAGCGGGTGGCCGCTCAGGTAGTGGCCGAGGGTGTCGCGCTCGCCCGCGAGCTTCTGCGCCAGCGGCCATTCGGCGACCTCGGGCAGGGTGATCTGCGCCGCCGCGGCCGCGGGCTCGGCGAAGCCGCCGAACAGCGAGGTCTGCCCGGCTTCGCGCTCGCGCGCCAGCTGGTCGGTGGCCTTGAGCACTTCGGGCAGCTGCAGCATCAGTGAAGCGCGGTTGAGGCCCAGCGCATCCAGCGCGCCGGCGTTGACCAGCGCCTCGAGCGTGCGCCGGTTCAGGCGCGCGGATTGGATCCGGCGGCAGAAGTCCATCAGGTTGGCGTAGGGCCCATCGCGCTCGCGCTCCGCGGCGATCGCCTCGCAGGCGCCCTGGCCCACGCCCTTCACCGCGCCCAGGCCGTAGCGCAGGGTGCGCGCGTCCATGGCTTCGAACATGTAGCCCGAATGGTTCACGTCCGGCAGCAGCACCTCGAGTCCGAGCGCGCGCGCCTCGGCGAGGAAGCCGACGACCTTCTCGGTGCTGTCCATGTCGCTCGACAGCACCGCGGCCATGAACTCGGCCGGGTAGTGGGTCTTCAGCCATGCGGTCTGGTACGACACCAGCGCATAAGCGGCGGCGTGCGACTTGTTGAAGCCGTAGCCGGCGAACTTTTCCAGCAGGTCGAAGATCGGGCCGGACACCCTGGGCTCGATGCCGTGGGTTTCCCGCGCGCCGTCCTCGAACTTGGCGCGTTCGCGCGCCATCTCCTCGACCTTTTTCTTGCCCATCGCCCGGCGCAGCAGGTCGGCGCCGCCCAGCGAGTAGCCGCCCAGGATCTGCGCGGTCTGCATCACCTGTTCCTGGTACACCACCACGCCGTAGGTCGGCGCCAGCACCGGCTCAAGCAGCGCGTGTGGATACTGGACTTCGGCGCGGCCGTGCTTGCGCTCGATGAAGTCCGGGATCAGGTCCATCGGCCCCGGGCGGTACAGCGACACCAGGGCGATCAGGTCGTCGAAGCGGTCCGGCTTCGCGCGCTTGAGCAGCTCGCGCATGCCGCGTGATTCGAACTGGAACACCGCCACGGTGTCGCCGCGGGCGAAGAGTTCGTACGTCTTTGCGTCGTCGAGTGGCAGCTTGGTGATGTCGACCAGCGCCGTTGTGTTTCCGTCCGCCGCGGCCTGTCCGGCCAGGCGCTTGTTGATCGCCTTCACCGCCCAGTCGATGATCGTCAGCGTGCGCAGGCCGAGGAAGTCGAACTTCACCAGGCCCACCGCCTCGACGTCGTCCTTGTCGAACTGGGTCACCGGGTTGCGGCCGCCGCCGTCGCCGTCGTGTTCGGCGAACAGCGGGCAGAAGTCGGACAGCGGCGAGGGCGCGATCACCACGCCGCCGGCGTGCTTGCCGGCGTTGCGGGTCAGGTTCTCGAGCTGCAGCGCAAGATCGATCAGGTCGCGGACGTCGTCCTCGTCCCTGTAGCGCGCGATCAGCTCGTCGGAGCGCCAGGCATCGTCCTTGCGTCCCTTTTCGGTGAGGCCCAGCGCGTCCTGCAGCGACACGCCCAGGGTCATCGGCACCAGCTTGGCGATGCTGTCGACCAGCCCGAAGGGATAGCCCAGCGCACGCCCGGCATCGCGCACCACGGCCTTCGCGGCCATGGTGCCGTAGGTGATGATCTGGCTGACGCGGTCGCGGCCGTACTTGGCGGCGACATAGTCGATCACCTCGTCGCGCCTGTCCATGCAGAAGTCGATGTCGAAGTCGGGCATCGACACGCGTTCGGGGTTGAGGAAGCGTTCGAACAGCAGGTCGTAGGGCAGGGGGTCGAGGTCGGTGATCTCCAGCGCCCAGGCCACCAGCGAGCCGGCGCCTGAACCACGGCCGGGGCCGACCGGAATGCCCTGTTCCTTGGCCCAGCGGATGAAGTCCGAGACGATCAGGAAGTAGCCCGGGAAGCCCATCCGGATGATGACGTCGAGCTCGGTCTCCAACCGCGCCTGGTAGCTGGCGCGGTCGTGGCCTTCGGCCAGCGGTGCCTGCTCGAGCCTGCGCTCCAGGCCGTCGCGCGCCTCGCTGCGGATCCAGGAATCGAGCGTGTGCTCGCTGGGCACCGGGAACGCCGGCAGGTGGTAGGTCCCCAGGCGCAGCTCGAGGTTGCAGCGCTGCGCGAGCGCCACGGTGTTGTCCAGCGCGTCGGGCACGTCGGCAAACAACGCTGCCATTTCCTCGCCGGACTTCAGATACTGCTCGGCGGTGTAGTCGCGCGGCCGGCGCGGATCGTCCAGCACGCGGCCGGACGAGATGCAGACCCGCGCTTCGTGGGCGTCGAAGCCTTCGCGGTCGATGAAGCGCACCTCGTTGCCGGCGACTACCGGCACCGAACACAGCGAGGAGGCCTGCAGCGCGAAGTCGTTGTATGCCGTCTCGTCGGCAAAGCCGCAGCGCGCCAGAGCCAGGTGCAGGCCGTCGTCGAACACGCCGCGCCAGTCCTTCACCCAGGCCTCGGCCTGGTCCGGTCTGCCGGCGGCGACCAGGCGACCGGCGGGCGACTGGCGCCCGGCCAGGGCGAACAGGCCGCCGTGCACCTCGCGCAGCCACTCCGGGCGGACCACCACGCCGTCATGGCGCTGGCCTTCCATCCATGCGCGCGTCAGCAGTCGCGACAGCGACAGGTAGCCCTCGTGGTCGCGGCAGAGCAGGGTGAGCGTGGCCGGCGCCTCGTTGCCTTCGGCGATGCTGATGTCGGCACCGGCGATCGGCTTGATGCCGGCGCCCTCGGCCGCGCGGAAGAACTTCACCAGCGAAAACAGGTTGTTGCGGTCGGTCACCGCCACCGACGGCTGGCCCAGGGCCACGCAGCGCTTGACGAGTTCCGGGATGCGGATCGTCGAGTCGGCGAGCGAGTATTCGCTGTGGAGCGTCAGGTGGACGAAGCGTCGGGACATCACGGGGCCGGAGTTGCAGCCAAGCAGGTTAGGTCCCAGCCTCCGTGCGGACAAGGCTTGACAGCGAGGCCCGCGGCTTTCGCAGGGTCAGCAGGCGCCGAACAGGTCGGGTGCACAGGCTGCGTGCACCGGCGCAAAGCTCCTGCGGTGCTGCGGGCAGGGCCCGTGCGTGCGCAGCGCGGTGAGGTGGGCGGGCGTGCCGTAGCCCTTGTGCTCGTGGAATCCGTAGGCGGGATAGCGACCGTGGAGCTCGTTCATGGCGCGATCGCGGGTGACCTTTGCGAGGATGGATGCGGCCATGATGCTGCGATCGCGCGCATCACCGCCCACCCAGGCTTCGGCCGCGCAGGGCAGGCCGGGCGGAATCGCGTTGCCGTCGATGCGCGCCATGCCGGCCACGTGCGCGACCGCTTCCATCGCCAGCCGCATGCCGAGCATGGTGGCGTGGTAGATGTTGATGCGGTCGATGTCCTCGACGCCGATCGCGACCACGTGCCAGGCCAGGGCGCGGTCGATGATGCGTTCGTAGAGCTCGTCGCGGCGCGCGGACTTCAGCGCCTTGGAATCGTCCAGGCCGTTGATGCGCTGGCGCGCCGGGTCGAAGACGACCGCCGCCACCACCACCGGACCGGCCAGCGGACCGCGGCCGGCTTCGTCGATGCCGGCCACCAGGCTGGACACAGCGGTCGTGCCTGCCGGCGCCGGCCGGACGCGGACTCCCGCCAGCGCAGGCCGCTGCCTCATGGCGCGGCGCCGGCGTCGGCGGCCAGATGCCGCGGGTCCAGCAGCTCGACCACGGCCGCGGCCGCTTCGCGCGAGGCGTCGCGCCGAAGCAGGATGTGCAGCTCGCGGTAGCGCGGCTCGAGCGCTTCGATCGCAGCGGGATCGGAGAACCAGGCAAGCACGGCTTCGGACAGCTGCAGCGGCGTGCAGTCGTCCTGCATCAGCTCGGGCGCGATGGTTTCGCCGGCAAGCACGTTGGGCAGGGCGTAGCGGTCCACTTTGAGCATGCCCAGGCCCCTGACGATGGCGTGGGTGGTGGGCGAGATGCGATAGCCCACGACCATGGGACGCTTGGCGAGCATTGCTTCCAGGGTCGCCGTGCCCGAGGCCAGGAGCACCACGTCGGCTGCCACCATCGCCGCACGCGCGGAGCCGTCGAGCAGGCGCAGCGCAGTCGTGCCCGCGGCCGGCAGCATCGCCGCAAGCGCTTCGCGGCACGCCGCGTTGGCCGCGGGCACCAGCACCTGCAGGCCCGGGATGCGCTCGGCCACCAGTGCCGCGCCCTGCAGGAAAGCCGGGCCCAGGCGCTCGATTTCGCCCAGTCGCGACCCGGGCAGCACCGCCAGCACGGGCGCGTCCTGGTCGACTCCGAGCGCTGCGCGCGCGGCGCGACGGTCGGGGTTGAGCGGCATGGCATCGGCCATCGGATGACCGACGAAGCGCGCGTCGACGCCGTGCCGGGCGTAGATCGGCGGCTCCATCGGGAACAGGCAGAGCACGCGGTCGGCGCTGCGCCCGATCCTGGCCGCGCGGCCCTGGCGCCAGGCCCAGACCGAGGGGCTGACATAGTGCACGGTGCATATGCCCCGGGCCTTGAGCTGGCGTTCGAGGCCGAGGTTGAAGTCGGGAGCATCGATGCCGATGAAGGCATCGGGCTTCCAGTCCAGGATGCGGCGGCGCAGGCCGCGGCGCAGGCGCAGCAGGCGCGGCAGGTGGGCCAGCACTTCGGCCAGGCCCATCACCGCCAGCTCGCCGGCGTCGTGCCAGGTCTCCATGCCGGCCGCGCGCATCGCGTCGCCGCCGATGCCGGCGAATTCGGCGTCCGGAAAGCGCTCGCGCAGGCGTTCGACCAGCCCGGCGCCGAGCAGGTCGCCGGACGCTTCGCCGGCGACCAGCGCGAAGCGCGGCCCGCCGCCGGTCACCGCAGCAGCGGCCGTTCGCCGCCCTCGATGAAGTCGAGCATCAGCCGTACGTCTTCGCTGCCCGATGCCAGCTCCGCGAGCTTGCCGCGGGCGTCGTCCAGCGTTTCGCCGGACATGTAGACGGCGCGGTAGGCGCGGCGGATGGCCGCGATCCGGTCCGGGTCGAAGCCACGGCGCTTCAGGCCCTCGGCATTGATGCCGCGCGGCCGGCCGTAGCCATCCTGCGCGATCATCAGGAACGGCGGCACGTCGCCGTTGACGAAGGCCCCCATGCCGATGAAGGCATGGTCGCCGATGCGGCAGAACTGGTGGATGCCCGCGAAGCCGCTCAGGATCACGTGGTCACCGACCACGACGTGGCCGGCCAGCGTCGCGTTGTTGGAAAAGATGCAGTGGTCGCCGACGATGCAGTCGTGCGCCACGTGGGTATAGGCCAGCAGCCAGTTGTCGCTGCCGATGCGGGTGATCCCGCCGCCATCGCCGGTGCCGCGGTTGATGGTGGTGAACTCGCGGATGACGTTGCGGTCGCCGATCTCGAGTTCGACGCGCTCGCCGCGGTACTTCTTGTCCTGCGGCTCGCCGCCGATCGCGGCGTGGCCATGGATGCGGTTGTCGCGGCCGATGCGGGCCGGCCCCTGCACGCTGCAGTGCGGGCCGACCTGCGTGTTCGCGCCGATCTCGACGCCGGCGCCGATGATCGTGAACGCTCCGATCGTGGCGCCTTCGCCGATCACGGCGGACGGGTCGACGACCGCGCTGGCGTGGATCGACGCCGCGGTCATGTCAGGCATCGACCTCGGCACAGAGGATGTCGGCGCTGGCCACCTTTTCGCCATCGACGGTGGCGATGCCGCAGTACAGGGTCATGTTGCGGATCTCGCGCTTGATCGTGACCTCGATGTCGAGGCGGTCGCCGGGCACGACCATGCGCGCGAAGCGTGCGTTGTCGACCTTGACCAGGTAGGACAGGCGGCCGATGTGGCTTGCGCCACCGCGCGCGAGCTGGGTCAGCAGTCCGCCGGCCTGCGCCATCGCCTCGATCACCAGCACGCCGGGCATCACCGGGCGGTCGGGGAAGTGGCCCTGGAAATAGCTTTCGTTCGCGGTCACGTTCTTGTACGCAAGCACGCGCTTGCCGTCCTCGAAGGCCACCACGCGGTCGATCAGCAGGAAGGGGTAGCGGTGCGGCAGCATCTCTCGGATGCCCTCCACGCCAATGGGAAAGCTCAGGGTGCCCGCCGTCATGTCTTCTCCTTTTCCAGCGCCTGCACCTGGCGGGCGAGCGCGTCGAGTTGCTTGAACCGCGCTGCGCTCTTGCGCCAGCTGCGGTTGTCCATGATCGGCGTCCCCGACGAGTATTCGCCGGGCACGTCGATCGAATGCGTGACCAGGGCCATCGAGGTGATCACGACCCGGTCGCAGATGGCGAGGTGGCCGAGGATGCCCGCGCCGCCACCGACCAGGCAGTAGCGGCCGATGACGGCGCTGCCGGCCACGGCGGAACACCCGGCCATGGCCGTGTGCGCGCCGATGCGGACGTTGTGTCCGATCTGGATCTGGTTGTCCAGGCGGACGTCCTCTTCGAGCACGGTGTCCTCGATGGCGCCGCGGTCGATGGTGGTGTTGGCGCCGATCTCGCAATCGTCGCCGACCAGCACGCCGCCCTGCTGCGGAACCTTGATCCAGCGCCCGGCATCCATCGCCAGGCCGAAGCCGTCGGCGCCCAGGACCGCGCCGGGGTGGACCAGGACGCGCTCGCCCAGGCGCACGCGGCGCACCAGGGTGGCGCGCGCCACCAGCCGGCTGCCGGCGCCGACCACGCAGTCCTCGCCGATGACGCAGCCAGGGCCGATGATCGCGCCGGCGCCGATGCGCGAACGCGCGCCGATGCAGGTGAACGGGCCGATCTCCGCCGACGGGTCGACCTCGGCCGAGGCATCCACCACCGCCGAGGCATGCACGCCGGCGTTGGCAACCGGTGCCGGATCGAACAGCGCCGCGATCTTCGCGAACGCCACATAGGGATCACGCGCGACCAGCAGCGTCCGCTCGAGTCCTTCGGCGTCGCCTTCGCGAACCACCACCACGCCCGCGTCCGAGCCGGCCAGCTGGCCGCGGTAGCGCGGGTTGGCGAGGAAGGACAGCTGCCGTGGGCCAGCGCCGGACAGCGTCGCGACCGAGTCGACCGCCACCCCGCCGTCACCGCGCAGGACAAGCCCGAAGCGTTCGGCCAGTGCCGCCGCCGTCTGCGTGGTGGATGCCATCGTTGCGCGCCCGAGCGGCTAGAACGCGCCGCCGAAGGTGAACTGCAGGCGCTCGAGTTCGTCGCCGTCCTGCTCGCGCAGCGGCATCGCGTAGCTGATCGAGATCGGCCCCACCGGTGCGCGCCACATCAGTGCGACACCCGCCGAAGCGCGGAGCTCGCCGGCGTCGAAGGCATCGACGTCCTTGAACACGTTGCCGAAGTCGACGAAGGCGGACACGCGCGCGGCCGGTGAATCGAACAGGGTCGGGAAGAACATTTCAAACGAGCCCACGGTCTTCACCGCGCCGCCGATGACCTGGCGGTAGCTGCTGTTCCAGGCGGCCTCGCGCGGGCCGAGGGTGTTGTCGCGGAAGCCGCGCACCGAGCGCGCGCCGCCGGCGTAGAAGTTCTCGAAGAACGGCAGGCCGTCGGCCATGGCGCTGCGGGCATCCGGCAGGTCGTCGGTGTCTTCGGGGGAATCCGGGTCGTAGACGATGCCATAACGCGCATCGCCGTAGCTGTCGCCATAGCCGAACTCGAAGCGGGTGTTGAGCACCAGCGCGCGGGAAATCTGCCAGTACTTCGAGAACTCGTAGTTGAGCTTGTAGTACTCGGCGGTGGAGCCGGGCAGGGCGACTTCCATGGACACGCGCTGCAGGGTGCCGCGCGTCGGCTGCAGGAAGTCGTTGCGGGTGTCGCGGGCCCAGCCCAGCTCGGCGCGCCAGGCGTGGAAGGTGCGCTGCCCGATCACGTCGATGTAGTCCACGATCGACTGCGGTGAACTTCCGCGCCAGGCGAAGATCTGGTTGCTGTCGATGCCGAACATCGCGGTGATGGTGTCGTGCTCGGTCAGCGGGATCCCCAGCACCATCTGCGCCGCGCGGCTGGTCGAGGAGTACTGCGCGGTGTTGTACTCGGAGTTGTCGAACTCGCGCCACCACAGGTTGTAGCCCAGCGACAGGCCGTTGTCGCTGAAGTACGGGTTCAGGTACGAGAACGAATAGCGCTGCAGGTAGACGTTGCGCTGGGCCTCGACCGAGACCCGGTTGCCGCTGCCGAGGAAGTTGTTCTGCGACAGCTGCACCGAGGTGGTCATGCCGCTGAGCTGCGAGTAGCCGACGCCGAACATGAAGCTGCCGGACGTGGTCTCGGTGACGCTGTACTCGATGTCGACCAGGTCGTTGGTGCCGGGAACCGGCTTGCTCTCGACGTTGACGCTGCCGGTTTCGAAGAAGCCCAGGCGCTGCAGGCGGACCTTGGAGCGGTCGATCGCCGCCTGCGAATACCACGCGCCCTCGAACTGCCGCATCTCGCGGCGCAGCACTTCGTCGGCGGTGCGGGCGTTGCCCTTGAACACGATCCGGCGCACGGTGACGCGCGGCCCGGGCACGACCTGCAGGTTGATGTCGACGCGGCGGTTCTCGCGGTCCACTTCCGGGATCACGTTGACCTGGGCGAAGGCGTAGCCGATGTTGCCCAGCGTGGCCGCGATCTGGTCGGAGCTGAACTCCAGCAGCGCGCGCGAGAAGGTCATCTCGGGCTTGATGAACACCAGCCGTTCGATGTCTTCCTTCGGCAGCACGGTATCGCCGGTGACCTCCACCGAATCGACCGTGTACACCTCGCCCTCGGTGAGGCCGGCGGTGATGTACATGTCGCGCTTGTCCGGGCTGATGGCGACCTGGATGTTGTCCTCGCTGAAATCGATGTAGCCGCGGTCGAGATAGAAATTGCGCAGCTTCTCGCGGTCGCCTTCGAGCTTCTCGCGCGAATACTGGTTGTCGCGTCGGTACCAGCTCAGCCAGTTGGTCTCGCCGGATTCCCAGGCGCCGGTCAGGGTTTCGTCGTCGAAGCTGTCGTTGCCCACGAGGTTGATGTGGCGGATGCTCGCCGCCTTGCCTTCGTCGACCTTGATCGTGACGTCGACGCGGTTGCGGTCCAGGGGCGAGACCGTGGGCGTGATCGCGACGTTGTACTTGCCGCGATTGTTGTACTGGCGGGTCAGCTCCTGGGTCACGCGGTCGAGCGCCAGGCGGTCGAAGGTCTCACCCTCGGCCAGGCCGATGTCGCTCAGGCCCTTGGTCAGGTCCTCGGTCTTGATGTCCTTGTTGCCGGTGAGCGTGAGCTTGTTGATCGCCGGGCGTTCGGTGACCTGGACCACCAGGATGTCGCCCTGGCGGCCCACGCTGACGTCCTCGAAGAAGCCCGTGGCGTACAGCGCGCGGATGGCAGCGCCGACGCGGCCGGAGTCGATGCTGTCGCCGCGCTCGATCGGAAGATAGGTGAACACGGTGCCGGCGCCGATGCGCTGCAGGCCGTCGACGCGGATGTCGGAGACGGTGAATGCGCCGGGGGCAAGGACCGTGGCGGGTTCGGGCGGCATGCCGAAGGCGGCCAGCGGGTCGACCGGCTGCTGGGCCCAGGCCGGCGCGGCGAGCGTCGAGGCGAGGGCGATGGCAAGCAGGCGGCGTTTCGGGAGTCGCGTCATCAATGGCGTCCGGGTCGGGCGTTTCGTGGGGGTGCGGCGCTGGGCGCGGCGGCGGTACATGCGGGCATCAGCGCACCAGTTGCAGGATGTCGTTGTAGAACGCCAGGCCCATCAGGCCTGCGAGCATGGCCATTCCGGCATATTGCCCGGCGACCATCGCGCGCTCGCTCAAGGGGCTGCCCTTGACCAACTCGATAAGGTAATACAACAGGTGACCGCCGTCCAAGATCGGGATCGGCAGCAGGTTGATGATCGCCAGGCTGAGCGAGAGCAGGGCGAGGAAATTCAGGAACCAGGCGGCGCCCATGCCGGCGGACGCGTTGGCATAGCGTGCGATGGTGATCGGGCCCGAGACGTTCTCCATCGAGGCCCGGCCGCTGGCCATGCGCCAGACCATGCCGAGGGTGTCGCGGGTGAGTCGCCAGGTTTCGGCGGCGGCCGCGGGAACCGCAGCCAGCGGGCCGTGGCGCAGGGTGGCGTCGTGGACCGCCGAGCGCGGGGTGGGCTCGATGCCCAGCGCCCAGAAGGGTTCCCGCCCCTCCGCTTCGGCCAGCGTCGGCGCGATCTCCAGCGCCAGCCGCTCGCCGTCGCGCTCGACCTCGATCATGCCTGTCCCGCCCCGGGTGCCGAGTTCCTGCACCAGCGGGCCGATGTCGGCGAAGATGTGCACCGCCACGCCGTCGATGGCGGTGATGCGGTCGCCCTCGGCGAGCACGCCCCAGGCCGCGCTATCCTCGCGCACCCGGCCCACGTCCGGCGGCAGCACGAAGGCCTGCGGCAGCAGGCCGATCGCCGGGATCGTGCGCCGGACCTCGAGGTCCGCCGGCAGCAAGGACAGGCGCAGCGTGCGGACGGCCTCGCTGCCCTGGGCGGTGCGCAGGCGCACCTCGACATCGGAGCGGTCCATGGCGGCGGTGGTCAGGGCCATGGCCGCCTCGCTCCAGGTCGGCGTAGGGCGGTCGCCGATGCTGAGCACGGTGTCGCCGCGCGCGAGGCCCGACTCCGCGGCGATGCCCTGGACCTGGCCCAGCACCGGCTGGTAGTCGGGCCGGCCGATCACGAACATCGCCCAGAGCAGGGCGAGGCACAGCAGCAGGTTGGCGATGGGTCCCGCGGCCACGATGGCGATGCGCTGCCAGACCGACTTGCGGTTGAAGGCCGCTCCGAGCTCCGACTCCGCCACATCGCCTTCGCGCTCGTCGAGCATGCGCACGTAGCCGCCCAAGGGCAGGGCGGCGACCACGTACTCGGTGCCGTCGCGGCCCATGCGCTTCCACAGCGGCCGGCCGAACCCGACCGAGAACCGCAGGACTTTCACGCCGTTGCGCCGCGCCACCCAGAAGTGGCCGAACTCGTGGAAGGTCACCAGCACGCCCAGGCTGACGATCATCCACCACACGGAACCCAGGAAGGTAGTCATTGCGTGCTCGTCAGTGGGCGTGGCGGGCGAGGGCGCGCCGGGTCGACTCGCGGGCGAGCGCGTCGGCCTCGCGCAGCGCGTCGAGGGACGCGGCGGGTCTGGCCGGCAGCGCTGCCAGCGCGTCTTCGACCAGCGCCGGAATGGACAGGAAGCCGGTGCGGCCCTGAAGGAAGGCTGAAACCGCCTCCTCGTTGGCGGCGTTGAGCACCGCCGGCGCGGTGCCGCCGGCGGCCAGGGCATCGAAGGCCAGGCGCAGGCAGGGGAAGGCCTGGGTATCCGGCGGCTCGAAGTCCAGGCGGCCGTGGGCGAGCAGGTCCAGCCCGCCGACGCCGGATTCGATGCGCCGCGGCCAGGCCAGCCCGACCGCAAGCGCGGTGCGCATGTCCGGCAGCCCGAGCTGGGCAAGGGTCGAGCCGTCGATGAACTCCACCAGCGAATGGACCAGGCTCTGCGGGTGCACCAGCACGTCGATGCGGGCCGCGGGCAGCCCGAACAGGTGGTGGGCCTCGATCACCTCCAGGCCCTTGTTCATCAGGGTGGCGGAATCGACCGAGATCTTCGGGCCCATCGACCACTTGGGGTGGGCCACGGCCTGTGCGGGTGTCACCCCCGCGAGCGACGCGCGGTCGCGGCCGCGGAACGGCCCGCCTGATGCAGTCAGCACCAGCCGGCGCACGTCCGTGCAGGTGCCATCGGGCGGCAGGCACTGGAAAATCGCGCTGTGCTCGCTGTCGATCGGGATGACCCGGGCACCGTGCTCGCGGGCGGTGGCCATGACCAGCTCGCCGGCCAGCACCAGCGACTCCTTGTTGGCGAGCAGCAGGCGCTTTCCGGCGCGTGCGGCGGCAAGCGTGGAATCCAGGCCCGCGGCGCCGACGATGGCGGCGACTACGGTGTCATTCCCTCCGTCGCCGGCAAGTCCGGTGATTGCGGCCATGCCGGCGTGGGCACGGGTGGCCAGGCCGGCCTCGCGCAGTCCGTCGCGGAGCCGGGGGTACGCGGTTTCGTCGGCGATCGCGGCGTCGTCGGGGCGATGCCGACGGCAGGCCTCGAGCAGGGCCTCGACCTTGCTGCCGGCGGCCAGCGCGCTGGCGCGCATGGCCTCCGGGTGGCGGGCGATGACGTCGAGCGCCGAGGTGCCGATCGAGCCGGTGGCGCCGAGGACGGCGACGCTGCGCATCAGAAGCCCAGCCAGATCTTGCCCAGCGCGAACACGGGCAGGGCGGCGAACACGCTGTCGAGGCGGTCCATGATGCCGCCGTGGCCGGGGATCAGGTTGCCGGAATCCTTGGCGCCGACGTGGCGCTTGAGCAGGCTTTCAAACAGGTCGCCCACGACCGAGAACAGCACAGTGAGCAGGGCCACGAGCGCCACCAAGGGCAGCGCGGGAACGCCGACGCCGATGAGCCATGCGCCCAGGGTCGCCACCAGCACGCCGCCCGCGGCACCGCCCACCAGGCCGGCCACGGTCTTGTTGGGGCTGATCCGCGGCGCCAGCTTGCGCTTGCCGAACGCACGTCCGGCGAAATAGGCACCGGTGTCGGTGGCCCAGACGGTCATCAGCACCAGCAGCAGCCAGGCGGGGCCGTCATTGTGCAGCAGGGCCAGCGCGCACCATGCCGGGACCACGGCAAAGGTTGCCGCGGCGAGCTTGAACACGCGCGCGTTGGTGTCGTGGTCGGAGGCGAAGTCGTAGTGCACCAGCCACAGCATGGCCAGCAGCCACCAGACCACGCCCAGCACCACCGCGAGCTTGAACAGCACCAGGGTGGCGGCAGTGCCGCCTGTGCCCCAGACCAGGGCCACCATCAGCAGCAGGTTCAGCACCAGCAGCGCGCTGCGCGCGAGCGAGTCCTCGATCTCGGCAAGCGCGAACCATTCCCACAGCGCGGCGAGGAAGACGATGGCCGCGGCCAGCATCATCCACGGCGTGGGCAGCAGCAGCACGGCGGCAATGGTCCCTGGCGCCATGATGAGGGCGGCAATGATTCGGATGCGGGTCATGGGGTGATGGTATCCGTGGTTGCGCCGGTGGCTACCTGTTCACCGGTGAGGCCGAAGCGGCGCTCGCGGCACGCGAAGTCGTCGAACGCCCGTTGCAGGGTCGCGGCGTCGAGGTCGGGCCACAAGAGGTCGGTGAACCAGAGTTCGGTGTAGGCGAGCTGCCAGAGCAGGAAGTTGCTGATCCGCAGGTCGCCGCCGGTGCGGATGAACAGGTCGGGCGCCGGCAGGTCGGCCAGCGCGACGCGCGCGCCCAGCGCCGCCTCGTCGATGTCCTCGGGGCGCAGGCGGCCCGAGGCGACGTCCACGGCCAGGGCACGCGCGGCGGTGGCGATGTCCTGGCGGCCGCCGTAGCTGGCCGCGATCGAAAGCGCCAGGCGGCTGTTGCCCGCGGTGAGTCCTTCGGCGGCGTCCATGCGCGCGGTGATCGCGGCGTCGAAGCGGCTGCGGTCGCCGACGAAGCGCACGCGCACGCCGCGCCGGTGGAGTTCGCCCACCTCGCGGTCAAGCGCGTTGAGGAACAGCTTCATCAGCGCGCCGACCTCGTCGGCCGGACGCCCCCAGTTCTCGCTGGAAAACGCGAACAGGGTCAGGGCCCCGACGCCGCGCTCAAGGCAGAAATCGATGCACAGGTTGACCGCGCGCGCGCCGGCGCGGTGGCCGATCATGCGCGGCCTTCGACGGCGCGCGGCCCAGCGGCCGTTGCCGTCCATGATGATGGCTACGTGGCGCGGGATGCGTGGAGTGGCGGACGGGGCGTTCATTGCGACGCCGTCAGACCGCCATCAGCTCCTGCTCCTTGGCCTTGACCACCTCATCGACGTCCTTGATGGCCTCGTCGGTGATCTTCTGGATCTCGCCCTCGACGCGGCGCTCGTCGTCCTCGCTGATCGCCTTTTCCTTCAGCAGCTCCTTGACCTGCTGGTTGGAGTCGCGGCGGATGTTGCGGATCGCCACCTTGGTGGACTCACCCTCGGCGTGGACCAGCTTGCTCAGCTCGCGGCGGCGCTCTTCGGTGAGCGCGGGCAGGTTGATGCGGATGGTGGTGCCGGCGGTGTTCGGCGTCAGGCCGAGGTCGGAGGCGAGGATCGCCTTCTCGACCGCCGCGATCATGGGCTTTTCCCAGGGCGTGATGGTGAGCGTGCGCGCATCGCTGACCCCTACCGAGGCGACCTGCGTGAGCGGCATGTCCGAGCCGTAGTAGTTGACCCTGAGGTGGTCGACCAGCGCCGTGGACGCGCGGCCGGTACGGACCTTGGTCAGGTCGTGGCGCAGCGACTCGACACTCTTCGCCATGCGCGTCTGCGTTTCCTTCTTGATCTCGTTGAGCATCGGCTGCCCGCTCCTGGTTCGCAATCGACGGATTATAGGTGAAGCAGGGCTCAGCCGCGGCCTTGGACCAGGGTGCCGATCGGCTCGCCCTTGAGGATGCGCAGCAGCTGGCCGGGCTGTTCCATGTCGAAGATCCGCAGCGGCAGGTCGCTGTCGCGGCACAGCGCGAATGCCGCGGTATCCATGACCTGCAGGTCGCGGCGGATGACCTCGTCGTACGTCAGGCGGTCGAAGCGCACGGCATCGGGATTCTTCTTCGGATCGGAGTCATACACGCCGTCGACCTTGGTCGCCTTGAGCAGCAGGTCGGCGCCGATTTCGATCGCGCGCAGCGCGGCGCCCGAGTCGGTGGTGAAGAAGGGATTGCCGGTGCCGGCGGCGAAGATCGTGAGCCGGCCTTTTTCAAGATGACGGATCGCGCGGCGACGGATGTAGTCCTCGCAGACGTCGTTGATCTTGATCGCGCTCATCACCCGGACCTTGGCGCCGAGCTTCTCCAGCGCGTCCTGCAGCGCCAGCGCGTTGATGACCGTGGCCAGCATGCCCATCTGGTCGCCGGTGACCCGGTCCATGCCGCCTGCGGCCAGGCCCGCACCGCGGAAGATGTTGCCACCGCCGACCACCAGCGCGATCTCGGCTCCCGCCTGCTGCGCCTCGATGATCTCGGCGGCGAGGCGGTGCATGATCTTGGGGTCGATGCCGTAGTCCTCGTCGCCCATCAGCGCCTCGCCGGACAGCTTGAGGAGGATGCGGCGATAGGCGAGTTGCGACATGGTGGGTCTCCGGCGGTAATCGCTGGAATTCTAGCGGAAAAAAGGCGAAGGGCCGCGGATTGCTCCGCGGCCCTTCGTGTGTTTTGTCGCAGGGTTGCCCCCACTGCCCGATGGGTGGCGGCTTTCGCCGCACCCTTGAATCAGGCCAGACCGGCCTGCTTCATCACTTCGGCGGCGTAGTCCTCGACCACCTTCTCGATGCCTTCGCCAACGGCCAGGCGCTCGAAGCGGATGACGTCGGCACCGGCGGCCTTGAGCACCTGCTCGACGCTCTTGTCGGTGTCGAGCACATAGGGCTGGCCGTACAGCGTGACCTCGTTGACGATCTTGGCGATCTTGCCGCTGATGATCTTCTCGAGGATCTCGGCCGGCTTGGCGCGGTCCTTGTCGCTCATCTTCGCCAGCTCGATTTCCTTTTCCTTGGCGAGGAAGTCGGCCGGGACGTCGGCGGCCTTGTTGTGCGGCGGGTTCATCGCCGCCACGTGCATGGCCAGGCCGCGGGCAAGCTCGGCATCGCCGCCCTTCAGCTCGATCAGCACGCCGATGCGGCCGCCGTGGACGTAACCGGCGACGGTGTCGGCGCTCTCGATCGAGACCATGCGGCGCACCTGCACGTTCTCGCCGACCTTGGAGATCAGCGCGGCGCGGGTTTCCTCGACGGTCTGGCCGTCAAGGGTCGCGGCCTTCAGGGCCTCGACGCTGTCGACGCCCAACGCGGCGGTGGCCACGGCCTCGCAGAACGCGAGGAAGTTCTCGTCCTTGGCGACGAAGTCGGTTTCGGAATTGACCTCGACCAGCGCGGCGCGATTGCCCTGCTGGGCGAGGGCGACGCGACCTTCCGCGGCGACGCGGTCGGCCTTCTTGTCGGCCTTGGCCAGGCCCGACTTGCGCAGCGCCTCGGCGGCGGCGTCGATGTTGCCGCCGGCCTCGGTGAGCGCCTTCTTGCACTCCATCATGCCGGCGCCGGTGCGCTCGCGCAGTTCCTTGACCAGGGAAGCGGTGATTTCCATTGGGGACCTCGAATCTGTGGGTTTTCAAAGTGCGCGGCCGCGCATGGTGGCGCGGCCGCGTGTCAGGCGCGTGATGCCTGGCGCGTTACTCGGCGGCTTCGGGCTTGGCCTCGGCAGCCTCGGTCTTGGCCTCTACGGCCTCGGGCTTCGCTTCGGCGGCCTCGGGCTTGGCGGCTGCGGACTTTGCCTCCGCGGCCTCGGGCTTCTTGCGGGCCGGGGCGCGGCGCGGCTTCTCGCCTTCGCCGCCTTCGCTGAACTCTTCCTCGCGCACGGTCGCGGCGCTCGGCGCGGCGGCCTTGCCCTCGAGCACGGCGTCGGCCGCGGCGCGGGCGTACAGCTGAACGGCGCGGATGGCGTCGTCGTTGCCGGGGATGGCGTAGTCGACCAGGTTGGGGTCGTAGTTGGTGTCGACGACCGCGATCACCGGGATGCCGAGCTTCTTGGCTTCCTTGATGGCGATGTCTTCATGGCCGATGTCGATCACGAACAGCGCGTCGGGCAGGCGGTTCATTTCCTTGATGCCGCCCAGCGAGGCCTCGAGCTTGTCGCGCTCGCGGCGCAGGCCCAGGACTTCGTGCTTGACCAGCTTTTCAAAGCTGCCGTCGGTCTCGCCGGCTTCCAGCGTCTTCAGGCGCGAGACCGAGCCCTTCACGGTGCGGAAGTTGGTCAGCGTGCCGCCAAGCCAGCGCTGGGTCATGTACGGCATGCCGCAGCGCTCGGCCTCTTCCTTCATCGGCTCGCGCGCGCTGCGCTTGGTGCCGAGGAACAGGATGATGCCGCGCTTCTGCGCGATGCCCGAGATGAAGTTCATCGCGTCCGAGAATAGCGGGACGGTCTTTTCAAGGTTGATGATGTGGATCTTGCCGCGGGCACCGAAGATGTACGGCGCCATCTTGGGATTCCAGTAGCGCGTCTGGTGGCCGAAGTGGACGCCGGCTTCCAGCATCTGGCGCATGGTGATCTGGGACATTGTGGTCATTCCTGATGGGGAACCCGGCCGCCGGAAGGGTAGGGGCGGCTTGCCTGCACGATGGCAGGCGATGGGTTCCGGGGTTGGGCCTCCCTGCTGCGTCCGTCTCCGAATCCGGCGTCGCGGGGCCTTGCGGCCCTGCTGCGCTGGACACCCCGGGACGGGCTGTTGCGGCAGGTGTGTATTCGACGGTGTCGCCCGTCGTGGGCGATTCCCGGCCGGAGCCCGGCCTGGGAACCCGCTGATACTAGCCTGCGACCCCTCCCGGGGCAAGTTTCAGGCGGCGGCGCGCGGGATCGGCGATAATCGCGGCCATGATTACTCCCAAGACCCCAGACCAGATCGAGAAGATGCGCATCGCCGGCCACCTGGCCGCCGAGGTCCTGCAGATGATCGCCCCGCACGTGAAGCCCGGCGTCAGCACCGAGGAGCTCGACCGCATCTGCCACGAGCACATCGTCAATGTGCAGCAGGGCACGCCGGCCAACGTCGGCTACCGCGGCTATCCCAAGGCCACCTGCATTTCGGTCAACAACGTCATCTGCCACGGCATCCCGAACGAGGCCAAGGTGTTGAAGGACGGCGACATCGTCAACATCGACGTCACCGTCATCAAGGACGGCTGGCACGGCGACACCAGCCGCATGTACTTCGCCGGCACGCCGTCGGTGATGGCCAGGCGCCTGGTGGAGGTGACCCGCGAAGCCATGTTCCGCGGCATCCGCGCGGTGCGGCCGGGCGCCACGCTCGGCGATGTCGGGCATGCGATCCAGACCTACGCCGAGGCCGAACGCTTCAGCGTGGTGCGCGAGTACTGCGGCCATGGCATCGGCAAGGTCTACCACGAGGAACCGCAGGTGCTGCACTACGGCCGCCCGGGCGAGGGCCTGGTGCTGGAGGAGGGCATGACCTTCACCATCGAGCCGATGATCAACGAGGGCGCGCGCCACACCCGCCTGCTGCCCGACGGCTGGACCGTGGTCACCAAGGACCGCAAGCTCTCGGCGCAGTGGGAGCACATGGTCGCGGTGACCGCCGACGGCGTCGACGTCCTCACGCGCCTGCCCGGCGACGACAACGACTTCTGACGTGGACACGGCTGCGCCAGCTGACGCCCCCGGGCGCATGGGCGTTGCCGGTGACGCGGGCTGGGCGCAGGAGCGCCGCGACGCGCTGCTTGTGATCGACGAAGCCCTGGCAGGGCGGTTCGATCGTGGTGCCGACGCCGTGCACCTGGCCGCCGAGCGCGCGCGCGCGGTCGACCTGATCGTCGCCGCGGCCTGGCGGCGCTGCGAGCCGGCTCCGCTGGACGCCACGCACGCACCGGGCATGGCGCTGTTCGCGGTCGGCGGCTACGGCCGCGGCGAGCTGTTCCCGCATTCCGACATCGACCTGCTGGTGCTGGTGGACGTGGAGCCTGAAGCCGACGCGGCCGGCGGCACCGCGCTGTCGCGCTTCTTCGCGCTGCTCTGGGACTGCGGCCTGCCGGCGAGCCATTCGGTACGCACGCCCGAGCAGTGCACCGCTGCGGCGGTCGATATTTCCGTGATGACCGCGCTGCTCGAAGCGCGGCCTGTGGTGGCCGGCGACGACGCGCGCCTGGCGCTGTCGAGGGCCATCGCGCCCGACCGGGCCTGGCCGGCGCGCGACTTCTTCGTCGCCAAGTCGGAAGAAAAGGATCGCCGGCACGCGCGCTTCGGTGACACCTCGGACAACCTCGAGCCGAACCTGAAGGAAGGCCCCGGCGGCCTGCGCGACCTGCAGACCCTGGGCTGGATGGCGCGCCGCGCCTTCGGCACCCACGAGCTCGAGCCGCTGGTCGCGCTGGGCCACGTCGGCGCCGACGAGGCCGCCGCGCTCGACCGCGAGCATCGTGCGCTGGCCCGGCTGCGCTACGGCCTGCACCTGGTCGCCGGCCGCGGCGAGGACCGCCTCAGGTTCGACCACCAGAAGCCGCTGGCCGCGCGCCTGGGCTTCGCCGACGACGCCCGCAACCTGGGCGTCGAGCAGATGATGCAGGGCTTCTACCGCAGCGCCGCGGTGGTGCGCCGGATCGGCGACCGGCTGCAGCAGCGCTTCGAGGAGCACTTCGACGGCACCGCGGTGCCGGAGCCGGTCGACGCGGACTTCGAGCTGCGCCGGGGCTATCTTGCCGCGCGCGACCACGACTGGCCGCATGGCGACGTGGGTGAAGTGTTCGCGCTGTTCGCGGCCTGGGCGCGGCTGGGCGAACTCCGCGGCCTGCATACGCACACCGCACGCGCGCTCGCCGAAGCGCTGGACGGACTGCCCGCGCATACCGCCGCCGCGCTGGCGCAGCGCGAGGCGTTCATGGGCCTGCTGCGCGGACCGTCGCCGGTGCGCACGCTCGAGCGCATGGCCCGCCTCGGGGTGCTCGGGCGCTGGATCCCGGCCTTCGCCCAGGTGTCGGGGCGGATGCAGTTCGACCTGTTCCACGTCTATACCGTCGACCAGCACACGCTGGCGGTGCTGCGCAACCTGGCCGCGTTCGCGACCGGCGTGCCCGACCAGCGCTTTTCGCAGGCGCACGCGGTGTATCCGACCCTGCACAAGCCCGAACTGCTGCTGCTGGCGGGCCTGTTCCACGACATCGCCAAGGGCCGCGGCGGCGACCATTCCGAACTGGGTGCGGTGGATGCGCGCGCCTTCTGCGAGGCGCACGGCCTGGACGAACCCGACACCGCGCTGGTGGAGTGGCTGGTGCTGCGCCACCTGCTGATGTCGGTGACCGCGCAGAAGCAGGACATCGCCGATCCGGCGGTGATCCATCGCTTCGCCGGCGAGGTCGCCGATCGCGAGCGCCTCGACTACCTGTACCTGCTGACCTGCGCCGACATCGCCGGCACCTCGCCCAAGCTGTGGAACGCGTGGAAGGACCGGCTGCTGGCCGACCTGCGCAACGCCACCCGCCTGGCCCTGCGCCGGGGCCTGGAGCATCCGGTCGCGGCCGCCGAGCGCATCGCGGGGACCCGCGCCGCGGCGGCGTCGCTGCTCGCCGACAAGGGCATCGACCCGGCGGATGCGGACGCGCTGCTCGGGCGCTTCCCGGCCAACAGCTTCCTGCGCGCGCGGGCCGAGCAGATCGCGTGGCAGGCGCTGGCCCTGCACGAGTCGGCGGCGGCAGGCGAGGTCGCTGGACGGCCGGTGGTGAAGGCAAGGCGGGTGGCCGCCGGCAGCCCGGCGATGGAGGTTTTCGTGCAGGACGCGGACCGCGACGGCCTGTTCGCGGCGATCGTGGTCACGCTCGACCGGCTGGGCCTGGCGATCCAGCAGGCGCGGGCGATCGACGGGCCGGGCGGCGGGGTATTCGACAGTTTCCAGGTGCTGCCGGAAGACGCGCGCGCCGACTGCGAGCCGCGGATGGTCGCGCGCAAGCTGGCCGCGGTGCTGGCGGGACCGCTCGACCGGGTGCGTCCGGCGCAGCGCACGCTGCCGCGGCACCTGCGCCATTTCCGCATCGTGCCGCAGGTCGAATTCGCGCCCAGCGCCGACGGCTCCGCCACCGTGCTGAGCCTGGTGTGCACCGACCGCCCGGGGCTGCTGGCCGACGTTGCGCACGTCCTGCGCAGCCAGGACCTGCGCGTGCATGACGCGCGCATCGCAACCTTCGGTGCGCGCGCCGAAGACGTGTTCCGGGTGACCGGCGAAGACAAGCAACCGCTGGACGAGGCGGCGTGCGCGCGACTGCGCAGCGCCTTGCTGGCAAGGATCGACGGAGAAGCAGGTAGATGAGCACCAGGAAGAAGCCCGCCGTGAAGAAGCCGGTGGAGAGGAAGGCGGTGTCGAAGACTGCAGCAAAGAAGGTTGCAGCAAAGAAGGTTGCAGCAAAGAAGGTTGCCGTGAAGAAGGCCGCGGTGAAGAAGGCTGCTGCCGGCGTCGTCGTCGCGAAGACGGCATCGGCGCGGAAGCTGGCGGCAGGCAAGCTTGCCGCGGCCGGGGTTCCGGCCGCGCCGCACAACGGCCCCGACCAGGAGCTCGCTTTCATGATCGACAGCGCCTGGCACCGGCGCTCGACCCTGACCCCGGAGGAGATCGAAGGCTCCACGCGGCCGCTGGTCGAACGCGCCATCGAAGGCCTTGAGGAGGGTCGCCTGCGCGTGGCCGAGCCCGACGGCGCCGGCGGCTGGACGGTCAACGAGTGGTTGAAGAAGGCGGTCCTGCTGTATTTCCGCGTGCAGGAAATGGAGGCGGGCGAGCAGTATCCGGCGCCCTACTGGGACAAGATCCCGATGCGCTTCGCCGACTTCGACGAGGCTGCCTTCCGCAAGCTTGGCGCCCGCGTCCTGCCCGGTGCGATCGCTCGCCGCGGTGCCCACGTCGGCCGTGACGTGGTGCTGATGCCGTCGTTCGTGAACATCGGCGCCTGGATCGGCGAAGGCACCATGGTCGACACCTGGGCCACGGTCGGCTCCTGCGCCCAGGTGGGCAGCCACTGCCACATTTCCGGCGGCGCCGGCATCGGCGGCGTGCTCGAGCCGCTGCAGGCCTCGCCGACGATCATCGAGGACCATTGCTTCATCGGCGCGCGCTCGGAAGTGGTGGAGGGCGTGATCGTCGGCCACCACAGCGTGATCGGGATGGGCGTGTTCCTGGGACAGTCCACGCGCATCTACAACCGCATGACCGGCGAGACCAGCTACGGCGTGGTGCCGCCGGGCAGCGTGGTGGTGGCGGGTTCGCTGCCGGCCTCCGACGGCACGCACTCGCTGTACTGCGCGGTGATCGTGAAGCAGGTGGACGCGAAGACCCGCTCCAAGACCTCGGTCAACGAGCTGCTGCGCGGCCACGCGCTCTGAAGCGGGGAACGATGATGACGACCCTGTATGGACTGAACAATTGCGACACCTGCCGGAAGGCGCGGAAGTGGCTGGACCGCTTCGGCATCGCGCATGGGTTCGTCGACTACCGCGACGACAGGCCCGGGCCCGACACCCTGGTCGAATGGGCCGGCAAGCTCGGTGGCTTCGAGGCCATGGTCAACAAGTCGTCCACCACCTGGCGCCAGCTGCCGGACAACCGCAAGGCGGCCGGGTCGGACGCCGAATGGAAGCTGCTGCTGCGCGAGTATCCGCAGCTGGTCCGTCGGCCGGTGGTGGTCACCGATGATGGCGTCACGAGCCAGGGCTTCAGCGACAACGGCTTCAAGAAGCGTTTCGGTACCGGCGAATGAGCGAGGTGCTGGCGCTGGCCCGCGAACTGATGGCGCGGCCTTCGGTGACGCCCGATGACGCCGGCTGCCAGCGATTGATCGCCGGCCGCCTGGAGCGTGCCGGCTTCGCCTGCGAGTCGCTTGGCCATGGCGAGGTCGACAACCTCTGGGCCAGCCACGGCAGCGGCGATCCGGTGCTGGTGCTGCTCGGCCACACCGACGTGGTGCAGCCAGGGCCGCGCGAGGCCTGGGCCAGCGATCCCTTCGTTCCCGAAGTCCGCGACGGCGTGCTCTACGGGCGCGGTGCCGCCGACATGAAGGGCAGCGTGGCCGCGTTCGTGGTGGCGCTGGAGCAGTACGTGGCCGCGAACCCGGACCACGCGGGCACGGTTGCCCTGCTGCTGACTTCGGACGAGGAGGGCGATGCCATCGACGGCGTGCGCCGCGTTGCCGACGGGTTCCGGAGGCGCGGCCAGCGCATCGACTGGTGCATCACCGGGGAGCCTTCATCGACGCATCGCCTGGGCGACCTGCTGCGCGTCGGCCGCCGTGGCTCGCTGTCGGCCGCGCTCACCGTGCACGGCGTGCAAGGGCACGTCGCCTATCCGGACAAGGCGCGAAATCCCGTGCACGACGCCCTGCCGGCGCTGGCCGAGCTGGTGGCCCGACGCTGGGACGATGGCTACGAGACCTTCCCGCCGACCAGCCTGCAGGTCAGCAACATCGCCGCGGGCACGGGAGCGACCAACGTCATCCCCGGCAGCCTGCGCGTGGACTTCAACCTCCGCTACAACCCGAACTGGGACGCGCCACGACTGGAGTCGGAGATCGAGTCGATGCTCGCGCGCCACGGCCTGGACTTCGCCATCCGCTGGCACCGCAGCGGCGAGCCCTTCTTCACCCCGGAAGGACCGCTGCGCGCCGCCGCCCGCGAGGTGCTTGCCGGCGTGGCCGGCGCGCCGCCTGAAGAGAGCACCGGCGGCGGCACCTCGGATGCGCGCTTCATCGCGCCGCTGGGCGCGCAGTGCATCGAGGTCGGGCCGGTGAACGCCAGCATCCACAAGGTCGACGAGAATGTCTCCGTCGCCGACCTGGAGGCGCTGCCCGGGCTCTACCTGGCGCTGATCGAGCGGCTCATCCCGCGCTGACCGGCGCGCCGGCCTGCCGCAGCTGCGGTGGCCGGCGCCGTAGGACGGTGGACGGGACTAGCGCTGGCCGTTGCCCTTGCCCCGGCCGTTGTCCTTGCCCTTGCCTTTATTCCCGTTGTTGCCGCTGTTGCCCTTGGCGGGCTTGGCTCCGTGGCCGGAATTGCCGCGGCCGTGCTCGTTGCGCTGGCCATTGCCGCGCGCGCCTTTTCCGTCGCGGGCCTGGCCCGGCCCGGAGCGCGACCAGTCGACGCGGACCGGGCGGTCAACCACGATCGATTGCCCCCACCGGCCATAGGTGTCGACCTGTCCGCGCTTGAGCGCGTGGAAGGCCGCCGAGCCGGGCTTGATGCCCATGCGCTTGGCGACGGCGCCCCAGCCCTGGCCGGGGTTGCGCTCGTATTCGCGGACCACGTTGCTGCAGGGCACGCCCAGGGCGTGCGCGATGGCGCATGCGTAGTAGACGTCGCCAGGCGCCCAGCCGCGGCCGTCGAGCAGGTCGACCAGCAGCGGGCGCGGCGCGCCGTAGTACCCGGTCATCTCGTCGAGGAAGGGATCGCGGTGGTGGCGGCCGTAGTCGTTGATCTCGCCCAGGCGCGAATCCACCCAGACATCGCCGGTCCGGGTGTTGTAGCCGATGGTCTGGGCGGACGCGCTCGCGGCCAAGCCGAGGCCGAGGGCGAGCGCGAGGATGCGGAGTCCATTGTGCGTGGCCATGGATGCTGCTCCTGGATGGGGACCTTGGCGGATTGTGGCCGTTTGCGATGAACCTGCGGTGATGCAGCCGCGTCAGCGCGGCTCCAGCACCAGCGCGTGGGCGGCGGGCCCCGGAAGGAATGGCGAGGGCCGGCCCTGCACCCAGTCGTCATGGCCGGCGCCCCAGAACGGCGACAGTGGATGGCCACTCTGGCCGCCGGGCATGTGCACGATGCCGTCGGCCTCGCGCCCCGGCGACACCACCATGCGCTGCGACGCACCGAACGCAGGGGCCTGCACCAGCGGCATGTCGGTGTCGCCGCCAAGCTGGTCGGGAGGCATGCAGAGCATGCGCCTGCCCAGCACCGGGATGGCACCGGCCAGCGGGTGGCAGATCGCGGCGGTGTTGCGCTCGCCCCAGGTGCGCTCGGCAAGCGGCCCCGCGGCTTCGAGTTGGCTGCGGACATCGTGCGCGGCATCCTCGAACAGCGCCTGCCAGCTGTCGTAGCGGCGGGGCAACAGGTGCGCCGGCTGCGTCGACGCCAGCGGCCATGCGACGCCTTCCAGCTGCGGCAGCGCGGGCATCGCGAAATCCTCGCCCAGGGCCGCGCGCGCCGGCGCCACCAGGCCGTCGGCGATCCGGTCGTGGACCTCGTTGCGCCAGGCGCGGACCAGTCGGTAGCCCGTGGAATCCGGGCTGGCACGACCCTGCCAGTCGCCGGCGGCGTCGGCGAGTGCCCGCAGTGCCGGCGCGTGCGCGCCCGCGCTGCCGGCGCTCGACTGCAGCAGGTCGCGCCAGCGCTGCAGGAACAGCGCGCGGTCATCGAGCTGGATCGCGAGCAGGGCGCGCTCGTCGAAGCGTTCGCTGGCGAACAGGGCGTCGCGGATCTGTTTGGCGCGCGCGCCGTTCACATGGCCGCCGTCGCCGACGGCCGTGATCCAGGGTGCGCCCACCACCCGGTTGTTCGCCGTCCAGACGCGGTCGACGGTGGGCGTGGCGACGTGCGGCGCGCTCCTGCCGCTGATGCTCCACGGTGCGCATGCATCGCCATCCGCCACCAGGTCGGTGGCCGGGCAGGCCGCGTCGCGCTGGGGCAGCGGCCCGAGCAGCCTCCAGGCGATCCGGCCGCGATGGTCGCCGATCACCAGGTTCTGCGCCGGCAGCGCGATATCGCGTGCCAGCAGCAGCGCGCGGTCGAGGTCACCCGCCCAGGCCATCGACATCAGCCCGAGGTTGAGCGCGCCCGGCTGGTGCGCCACCCAGCGCAGCGCCAGGGCGTCGCCACCATCCAGACGGTGCAGCAGCGGCCCCCAGGGCGCTTCGTCGATCCCGAGGTCGACCGCGTCGCCATCGGCGACATCGATGCGTTCCACGAAGTGCTCGACGGGCGTGCAGTCGCCGCCGCTGTCGGCGCCGTCGTCGCTCTCGCCGCAGGGCGTCACCCGCGCCCAGTCCAGGGTATCGGCGTAGCTGTTGGTGAAGCCCCAGGCGACGCGGCCGTTGCTGCCCACCACCACCGCTGGCAGGCCGGGCAGGGTGAAGCCGGAGACGTCGACCCGGCCGTCGGGCGCGCGCGCGTCCGGCCAGCGCATGCGCGCGCGGAACCAGATGCCGGGCGCGCGCAGGCCCAGGTGCATGTCATCGGCGACGATGGCCCGGCCATCGGCGGTGAAGCGTCCCGACACGGCGAAGTTGTTGCTGCCGCGCGCGGGCGCGGGCGCGGACGTGGAGTCCAGCGGGCTTGTGTCACCGGCCAGGGGCAAGCGGCGCAGGTCGACGGCATCGGGCGTGAGCAGCACGGCATCGCCGGTGGCCGGGCCCAGGAGCGGCGCATCCCAGCTCGAGCCGGCGTGGGTGAGCAGCGTGAACAGCGCCGGTGGCAGGTGTGGCCGCAGCGTCCAGAGCGCCAGTTCGCGCTGGTTGGCGGCATCCTGCAGGTCGAAGTACATCGCGTAGCCCGCCAGCGCCGTGTCCGCGGGCGTCCAGGGCTCGGGCTGCCCGCGCAACAACAGGTAGGGCCAGGGCCGCGCGCCGAGGTCGGCGAGGCCGGCGTTGGCGCCGGCGGCGTAGGCATCCAGCAGCGGTCGATGGCTGCCGGCGATCGCGTCGAGGTCGGCGTCCACGCGCGCGCGCATCCTGTGCACGCGATGCCGGCGGTCGGCCTCCAGCGCGACGGCGCCGAACAGCGCGGACAGCTCGCCGGCGGCGGTGCGCCGCATCAGGTCCATCTCGAAGTAGCGCTCCTGCGCATGCAGGTAGCCGAGCGCACGAACGGCGTCGGCTTCGTTGGCGGCATCGATGGTGGCGACGCCGATGGCATCGCGGCTGATCGTCACCGGTGCCGACAGGCCCGGCAGCGCCACGCTGCCGTCGAGCGTCGGCAGGCTGGCGCGCAGCGCCCACCAGGCCGCCAGCGCGGCGAGCGCGGCCAGCAGCACGAGCATCAGCATGATGCGCAATGACCAGCGAAGCATGGCGTTTCCCACGGGAGCCTGCCGCATTGTAGATCGGTCGATGCCACGGCCCGTGGCCGCCGCAGGCCCGCGGCGCTGCACTATGCGCGCGGCTGGCGCTGGAGCCGCCAGGCGGCGGTGGCGAGCGCACTGAGCCCGTCGGCAGCCAGGCGCGGCTCGTCGGCGAGGATGTCGCTGCGCTCGAGCAGGATGGGCGACCAGGCCGCGCCGAACAGCGCCTGCACTTCGCTGGCCTCGACCGCGAACGGCGGCCCGGCCTTTTCCGCCTGCGGATACTCCAGCGTCACCAGCAGGCCGCGGCAGTGGTCCGGGAGGCTGGTCCATGTCGTTTCGACGTAACGCCGGCGCAGTTCGGGCGGCAGTGCGATCAGCGCGGCGCGATCGAATACCGCCGCACACTCCGCCAGCGCCATGCGGTCGAGCCCGAAGGCATCGCCGACGATGATCTCGAACGGGCCCGCGCTGCAGTGCACGCCGTATTCCGTTTCGCGTTGCGCCGGCTCGAGGCCGCGGCCGCGGAAGAAGTCGCGCACGGCCAGTTCCGACAGCTCGACGCCGAGCACGCGGTGGCCGCGTGCAGCCAGCCATGGCATGTCCAGGCTCTTGCCGCAGAGCGGCACGAAAACGGTGCTGCCGGAGGGCAGCGCCAGCGTGTCCCAGTGGCGTTCCAGCTGCGGCGTGACCGACGACTGGTGGAAGCCGATCCGCCCGTCATGCCAGCGCTCGTGCCAGAACGCCGGGTCCATCAGTCGACCGCCAGCCCGTCGACCTTCTGCCAGCCGCGGGGCAGGAGCCCGCCGCGGCTGCCGCGGGCGCCGAGATAGGCCTCCAGGTCGCGGTACGACAGCGACATCGTGCGCGCGCCCGACCTGACCGAGAGCGTGCCGCCCTCCGGCACCGCCGCAATCGCCACCACGCGCTCGGTGCCGCGCTTGGCCTTCGGGATCTCGATGATCTTGTTGCCCTTGCCGCGCTCGAGTTCGGGCAGCTCCGCGACCGGGAACGCCAACAGGTGCCCGGCGCTGGTGACCGCCACGATGCGGTCGGTCTCCATGTCGGCGACCGGCGATGGCTGCAGCACGTGCGCGCCCTCCGGCACGCTGAGCATGGCCTTGCCCGCCTTCTGCCGCCCCACCAGGTTCTCGAAGCGGGTGACGAAGCCGTAGCCGGCCGAGGAGGCCAGCGCCAGGCGGGCGCCGGCGTCGCCGCTGGCCATGGCCACGAAGGTGGCACCGGCGGCGGGCGAGAAGCGCCCGGTGAGCGGCTCGCCGTTGCCGCGCGCCGACGGCAGGCCGTGGGCCAGGGTGGAATAGGCGCGGCCGGTGGAATCCAGGAACGCCACCTGCTGCGTGCTGCGCCCGCGCACCGCGGCCAGCAGCGCGTCGCCTTCGCGGTAGGACATCGTGGACGCATCGACGTCATGGCCCTTGGCGGCACGCACCCAGCCCTTCTGGCTGAGCACCACCGTCACCGGCTCGCTGGCCACCAGGTCGGTCTCGGCCAGGGCCTGCGCCGCGCCGCGCGCGACCAGCGGCGAACGGCGTTCATCGCCGAACTTCTTCGCGTCGGCGAGCAGCTCGTCCTTGACCAGCTTGCGCAGCTTCGACTTGCTGCCCAGGGTCGCCATCAGGCGGTCGCGCTCGGCGTCGAGCGCCTCCTGCTCGCCGCGGATCTTCATTTCCTCGAGCCGTGCGAGCTGGCGCAGGCGGGTCTCGAGGATGTAGTCGACCTGGTCGTCGCTGAGCTCGAAACGTGCCTGCAGCACGGCGCGCGGTTCGTCCTCGCTGCGAATGATCCGGATCACCTCGTCCAGGTTGAGGAAGGCCACCAGCAGGCCTTCCAGCAGGTGCATGCGGCGCTCGACCTTGTCCAGGCGGTGCTGCAGGCGGCGGGTGACGGTGTCGTTGCGGAACGTCAGCCATTCCAGCAGCAGCGTGCGCAGGTCCTTGACCTGCGGCCGGCCGTCCAGGCCGATGATGTTGAGGTTGACCCGGTAGCTCTTCTCAAGATCGGTGGTCACGAACAGGTGGCCCATCAGCTGGTCCACGTCGATCCGGTTCGAGCGCGGGATCAGCACCACGCGCACCGGGTTGGCGTGGTCGGACTCGTCGCGGATGTCCTCCAGCCAAGGCAGCTTCTTGGCGCGCATCTGCGCCGCGATCTGCTCGATCACCTTGCCGGGGCTGACCTGGTAGGGCAGGGCGGTGATGACGATGTTGGCCGCTTCCTTCAGGAACGTGGCGCGGGCGCGCACGCTGCCGTGGCCGGTCTCGTAGATCGTGCGCAGGTCGGCGGCCGGGGTGATGATCTCGGCGGCGGTGGGGTAGTCGGGCCCGCGCACGTGCTCGCACAGGTCGGCGACGGTCGCCTCGGGGTCGTCGAGCAGGCGCACGCAGGCGCTGACCACCTCGTTGAGGTTGTGCGGCGGCACGTCGGTGGCCATGCCGACCGCGATGCCGGTGGTGCCGTTGAGCAGCAGGTGCGGCAGGCGCGCGGGCAGCCAGGTGGGCTCTTCCAGCGTGCCGTCGAAGTTGGGCGCCCAGTCGACGGTGCCGTGTGCGAGCTCGCCAAGCAGCGCTTCGGCGATCGGCGTCAGCTTGGACTCGGTGTAGCGCATGGCCGCGAACGACTTCGGATCGTCGGTCGAGCCGAAGTTGCCCTGGCCCTCGATCAGCGGATAGCGGTAGCTGAAGGGCTGCGCCATCAGCACCAGGGCTTCGTAGCAGGCGCTGTCGCCGTGGGGATGGAACTTGCCGATCACGTCGCCGACGGTGCGCGCGGACTTCTTGGGCTTCGAGGTCGCGCTGAGCCCGAGCTCGCTCATCGCGTAGATGATCCGCCGCTGCACCGGCTTCAATCCGTCGCCGATGAAGGGCAGGGCGCGATCGAGCACCACGTACATCGAATAGTCGAGATAGGCGCGCTCGGCGTACTCGCGCAGGGGAATCTGTTCGAAACCGTGGAAGACGGGGCGGACCGGGTCGTTCATCTGGACTGCTGTGGCGTTTCGGGACCCGCGATTCTACAAGGCCGGCAGCGGCCACTGGCCCGCTACTGCGTCCCGCGCGCGCCCCAGGCCACCGCGCGCCGGGTCTCGATGGTGCGCGCGATCCCGGCGCCCTCGAGCACCTTGAACGTGCTGGCGCGCAGCCGCGGGCGCCCGGCAACGCCGTCGCGCAGCACCGCGACGTCGTACTCGCGGGCGTTGGCGTCGATCGCCGTGGCCAGGACGCAGCTCTCCAGGGCCATGCCCGCCAGCAGGATCCGGCGCACGCCGAGCTTGGCCAGCAGCACCGGCAGTGCGGTGGCCAGGAACGCGGAATGCTTGGGCTTCAGCACGAAGTGGTCCTCGGGCAGGGGCTGGAGCAGGGCCGCGATGCGGCCCGCCGGCCCGGGCGTGGCCGAGGCCATCGCCACCAGCTCGCGGAAATCCGACTGCCAGCGGGCGAAGTTGTCATTGGCGAACACCACCGGCCAGCCGCGGTCGTTGAAGCGCTCGCGCAGGGTGTGGATGTTGCGGGCGGCGCGCAGTGCCGCCGGGGCGATCACGTCCGCTTCCGGGAAGTCGAACAGCCCGACCATGTCAACGACCACGAGGGCGGGCGGTACCGGCGTGGCCATCCTCAGTCGCGGACTTTGGCCGGCACGAAGGGCGAGGTCGGGTCGCTGGCGGGGAAGGTCTCTTCCAGCGCCTCGTCCTGGTTCTCGTTTTCCCGGTTCTTGCGGTTCGCGCGGTCCTGCGGCGTCTCCGGCCCGTGCCGGTCGTGGTCCTGGGGAGGGTCTTTGCGGTCGCGGCTCATGCTGGGCTCCTGGTGTGATGACTGGTAGCCGCTTATTAGCCTTGGCGACGTTGTTTCCGCGTGACCGGCCGCCCGGCCGCGGCCCGATGGGCACGGGCCAGGAAGCGGAGCGCGGCGGTTTCCCACTGGCGCGCCCCGCGCGCCCGCGATGCGGCGCGCGCCAGGCTGCCGTCCTGCCAGCCGTCGAATACACAGGGGTCGATATAGGAGCTGCGGCAGACCGCCGGCGTGTTGCCCAGCGTCTGCGCGACCTCCACCACGACCCGCTGCCGCAGCCCTGCGAGCTCGGCTTCGCTGGCGTCGTCGGGCGGGGGCGTGGCCGCGAGCAGGCGGAACGCAGCCAGGGTCGCGCCCCAGGTACGGAAATCCTTGGCGGTGAACGGCGCGCCCATTTTTTCGCGCAGGTACGCGTTGACCATGCTGGAGTCCACCGGCTGCGATCCGCCGTCGTCGTCGCGGTACTGGAACAGGTGCTGGCCCGGCAGCTGGTGCAGGGTGCGCACCATGCGGACGAGCCGCCGGTCGTCCAGCTCGACCTCGAGCTGTCTGCCGCCCTTGCCCTTGAACTGCAGCCGCAGCGCCCCCTGCGGGAAGCGCGCGTGGCGGCTGCGCAGGGTGGTCAGGCCGAATGAGCCGTTGTCGCGCGCATAGCCGGCATTGCCCACGCGCAGCAGCGTTTCGGAAAGGAGCCGCACCACGATCGCCAGGACTTTGTCCCGCGGGAATCCGGGCAGCGCGAGGTCGCAGCGCAGGGATCGGCGCAGCCGCGGCAGCGCCTTGGCGAACTCCGGCAGTCGCTCGAACTTGCCGGTGTCACGGAAGCTCCGCCAGTCGGCGTGGTAGCGGTACTGCTTGCGGCCGCGCGCGTCGCGCCCGGTGGCCTGGAGGTGGCCGCGTGGCGAGGCGCAGATCCAGACGTCCCGATAGGCGGGCGGGATCGCCAGCGCGCGGATGCGGCCGAGGGTGGCGGCATCGGTGACCGCGCGACCATCCGGATCCAGGTAGCGGAAGCCGCGCCCGCAGCGAAGGCGGCGGATGCCGGGCATGCAGTCGCTGACATGGCGCAGTCCGGCTTCGGCCGCCCCGTGCGATTCCGCCGCCGTCGGAGGCGATGGGTCGACGGGATCCGCATTGCGTTGCGTGGCCATGCGCGGAAATTACGGCCGGCCGGTGATTGCGTGATGAACATGCCGGCGGCCCTGGGGCCTCACGCATCCTTTCCGCGGCGGCGCGCATCGTCTGTCGACACCCAGCATCGACGGAGGCGGATATGACCCGCGACAGCATTCCCGAAGACACGCGTCGAGACAGCGCCAAGCCCGAGCGCGAGCAGCGCTCCTACGATCATGGAAGCGGCGACCGGAACGCCTGGACGCCGGCGGGCGACAAGGGCCGCATGCCGCGCCACGACGGCGGCACGCAGCGCGACGCGCCACCCGAGCCGCCGCAGGCGTGATCGATGTGATCGTGGTGGGTGGCGGGCCCGCGGGGCTGACAGCGGCCACCTACCTGCATCGCTTCCATCGCTCCTGCCTGGTGCTGGATGCCGGAGAAAGCCGCGCCCGCTGGATTCCCGAGAGCAACAACTGCCCGGGATTCCCGCACGGGGTGTCCGGCAAGGAATTGTTGCGGCGCATGCGCGAACAGGCCGGCGAGGTCGGGCTGGTGACCGAACGTGCCGTGGTGGATGGCATCAGGCCGCTGGACGGCGGGTTCGAAGTCACCGCCGGCGAACATTCCTGGCGCGCGCGCAAGGTCATCCTCGCCAGCGGCGTGAGCGACCGCCTGCCCGAAGGGCCCTGGGTCGCCGACGCCATTGCCCGCGGCGCCCTTCGGCTGTGTTCGGTCTGCGATGCCTACGAAGCCAGCGACCTGGTGATCGGCGTGCACGGCCCCGCCGACGAGGTGGGCGGACATGCCTTGTTCCTGCTGGGGTATTCCGACACGGTCCGCGTCCTGCCGAGCGACGGCGGCGATGGCGGCGATGGCGGCGACGCCGGACGCAGATCGCGCGAGGCCGGCGCCGAGTGGCTCCCGGGCGGCGGGCGCCTGGCCTTCGATGGCGAAAAATGCAGCTACGTCCCGCTGGAGGGTGCGCCGATCACGCTGGACACTGTCTATGCATACCTGGGCTCCGACACCAGCGCCGGCATCGCCGCCGCGGCCGGTGCCGCGCTGACCGACGAGGGCGAGATCATCGTCGACGGCGACCAGCAGACGCGGCTGCCGGGCCTGTACGCGATCGGTGACGTGGTCAGCGGACTCAACCAGATCTCGGTGGCGGTGGGGCACGCGGCGATCGCCGCCACCCACGCCCACAACGCGCTGCCGTTCGCGGCGCGCCGCCAGGCAGGCAAACAAAAAACCCCGCTTGCGCGGGGTTTCCTGTCATCAACCTAATGATGGTGCCCAGAAGAGGACTCGAACCTCCACGGAGTTGCCCCCGCTAGCACCTGAAGCTAGTGCGTCTACCAATTCCGCCACCTGGGCAGGTGGGCGCGTATGGTGCAGCGCGGCGACGATCCTGTCAACGGGCGACAGGCGAATCGATGCACGCGGATGCGAAACCATGAGCACGGGACTTCCACGGCGCCCGCGTACAATTGCCGGATGACAAAAACTGCAGACAAGGGCGGCAGCGGCCGCAACAGGACGCCTTCCAGGGCGAAGGCTGGCGGGGACCCGCCTTCCAGGGGCGCGAAAGCCGCTACCGGCAGGCCCGGGCAGGACCCGGCGGTGCCAGCCCGCGCCGCGAAGAAAAAGCCGGCGGCACGGCCGGGCTGGATGCCCGATCCGGGCCTGCTGCGCGCGATGAAGCCGCGTGGGCCGGATACCCCCGTCGCGCCTGGGGCACCGGCGCCGGCGCGCGCGAAGGACGGCGGCCGCAACCGTGGCGGCGTTGACGACCCGCAGGCCGCGCGCGAGGCGGGACGCTACGAAAACCCCATTGCCAGCCGCGAAGCCATCCTCCAGCTGCTCTCCGATGCTGACGGCCCCATGGATGCCGAGGCCCTACAGGTCGCCCTGGGCCTGACCGAGCCGGAGCGCGCGGAAGCGCTGGACAAGCGCCTGGCGGCGATGCTGCGCGACGGCCAGGTGCTGAAGAATCGCCGCCGCGGCTTCGTGCCCGCGGCGCGCGCCGACCTGGTCCCCGGCACGGTGATCGCCAACCCGGAAGGCTTCGGCTTCCTGCGCCCGGAAAGCGGAGTGGGCGACGACCTGTTCCTGCCGCCCTTCGAGATGCGCAAGGTGATGCACGGCGACCGCGTGCTCGGCAGCGTCACCGGGGTCGACCGCCGCGGCCGTCGCGAAGGCGTGATCGTGGAGGTGCTTGAGCGCCGCGTCAGCCGCCTCATCGGGCGCTACGCGCTCGAGTCGGGAATCAGCTTCGTGGTGCCCGACGACCGCCGTATCCAGCGCAACGTCCAGATTCCCGCCGACGCGCGACTGGACGCGCGCGACGGCCAGCTGGTGGTCTGCGAGATCGTCGCGCCGCCGGACAACCACCGGCCGCCGATCGGCCGCGTGCTGGCGATCCTTGGCGACAAGTTGACCGCGTCCATCGCGGTCGAAGCGGCGATCCACGGCCATGACATCCCGCACGAGTTCCCGCCCGAGGTGCTCGACGCCGCGGCCGATGTACCGGTGGAGGTCGGCGCCGCCGAAGCCAATCGCCGCCTGGACCTGCGCAAGCTGGCGCTGGTCACCATCGACGGCGAGGACGCCAAGGACTTCGACGACGCGGTGTACTGCGAACCCAACCGCGACGGGTTCCGCGTGATCGTCGCGATCGCCGACGTGTCGCACTACGTGCGCCCGGGCGAGCCGCTCGACGTCGAGGCGCAGAAGCGCGCGACCTCGGTGTACTTCCCCGGCTTCGTGGTGCCGATGCTGCCGGAGACCCTGTCCAATGGCATCTGCTCGCTGAAGCCGCGCGAGGACCGCCTCTGCTTCGCCTGCGACATGCAGGTCGACCGCCGCGGCAACATGGTGTCGTATTCCTTCCACGAAGCGGTGATGCATTCGCACGCGCGCCTGACCTACAACCAGGTCTGGAACGCGGTCGGCGACGGCATCCCCGATGCCGACCGCGATGCAGCGCAGGCCTTCATCGGCCCGCAGATGCAGCAGGTGCTGCAGCTGCACCAGCTGTACAAGGTGTTCGAAAAGGCCCGCAAGCAGCGCGGTGCGATCGACTTCGAGACCTCCGAGGTGCGCTTCGTGCTCGGGCCGCAGGGTGAGGTCACCCAGGCCGGCATGATCCAGCGCAACGACGCCCACAAGCTGATCGAGGAATGCATGATCGCGGCCAACGTGGCGGCCGCGCACGCGCTGCTCGCCTCCGGCATCCCGGCGCCGTTCCGCGACCACGACCGCCCGCCGGAAGGAAAGTACGCTGATCTGCTGGAGTTCCTGAAGGAGTTCCAGCTGCGCCTGCCGACCTGGCAGAAGGTGCATCCCAAGGACTACCGCAAGCTGCTGGAAACCGTGCGCGAGCGTCCCGATGCCGCGCTGCTGGAGTCCGTGCTGCTGCGCAGCCAGTCGCTGGCGGTGTACTCGCCGGACAACATCGGCCACTTCGGGCTTGCGCTGGAGGCCTATGCGCACTTCACCTCGCCGATCCGCCGCTACGCCGACCTGCTTGTGCACCGTGCGATCAAGCATTCGCTCGTTGGCGGCAGCGTTGCGCAGTACAAGTACACCGCGCACGAGATGGCAACGCTGTCCCTGCAGTGTTCGGAGCGTTCGCGCCGCGCCGACGAGGCCCAGCGCGAGGTCGACGAGCGTTACCGCGCGGCGTGGATGGAAGAGCACGTGGGCCGTGAGTTCGACGGCGTGGTCAGCGGCGTCACCAGCTTCGGCCTGTTCGTGGAGCTCACCGAATCCAAGGTCAACGGCCTGGTGCACGTGACCCAGCTGCCCAATGACTTCTACAACTTCGACCCGATCCGCAAGACGCTGACCGGCCAGCGTTCCGAGCGCGAGTACCGGCTTGGCGACGCCGTGCGCATCGTCGTGCTCAAGGCCAGCGTGGAGGAGTTGAAGATCGACTTCCGCCTGGTGGAGGAGGGCGTCCAGCAGGGCGGTCCGGTGCCACCCGCGCCGCGCGGGCAGCCTGCCAAGCGGACCAAGAAAAAGTACTGAGGACGAACGCCCGATGGGCAACAAGCAGAACCAGTGGATCGTCGGCATCAACGCCGTCGCATCGGCCGTGGAACACGACGCCGACAACGTGCGTGAGGTCCTCCTTGAGGCCGCCGCGAAGAATCCGCGTATCGGCACGATCGAAGAAGAGGCCCGTCGCCGGGGTATCGAGGTGCGTCGCGTCGCGCAGAATGCGCTGGACGGCGTCGCCGGTGGCCTGCGTCACCAGGGGGCCGTCGCGCGCTATGCGGCGGCAAAGACCTTTGACGAGGACGACCTGCCCGGTCTGGTCGAGGCCGCCGAAGGCCGCGCGCTGGTGCTGGTGCTCGACGGCGTGCAGGACCCGCACAACCTCGGCGCCTGCCTGCGCAGCGCCGCGGCCGCCGGCGTCACCGCCGTGGTCATCCCCAGGGACAAGGCGGTGCAGGTCAACGCCACCGTGCGCAAGACGTCCGCCGGTGCCGCCGACAGCATCGCGGTGGTGCGCGTGACCAACCTGTCCCGCACCCTGCGCGAGCTGCAGAAGCAGGGCGTGTGGATCTACGGCCTGGCCGGCGACGCCAGCGCGTCGCTCTATGGAATCGATCTGCGCGGCAACGTCGCACTGGTGCTGGGCGGCGAAGGCGAGGGCCTGCGTCGCCTCACCCGCGAACACTGCGACCAGCTGGTCGCGCTGCCGATGCCGGGTGCCGGCGAATCAGGCGTCGAGAGCCTCAACGTGTCGGTGGCGGCCGGCGTGTGCCTGTTCGAGGCCGTGCGCCAGCGGCTCGGCTGATACGGCACGACTACGTATGGACTGCCCCGGTGGTGCGAGCGCTTGCTGCGCCATCACCGCCAGGGACGGCGGCCTTCGCTCCAGGATTCGTCACGGGACGGGGCCATGTCCCACCGGCCACCGATGCCGTGGACCCCATGCGGGCCGGGGCCGTAATAGCCACGGCCGAAGCCGTAGCCGCGGCCGAAGCCGGGACCATGGAAATAGCCGGGACCGTCGTACTGTCCGACATGGATGCGCATGTTCATCGTGTTCACGTTGCCGGCGTCGCTGACGTATTCCTTGCACAGCTTGATGTCGGCCGCGCTCCAGTGGCTGTTGCCGCCGCGCGAGGAGTGGCCGATGCCGGTAGTGAAGCTACCGGTGACGCCGCGCTCGCTGCCGTCCGCCGCCGGCGGGCAGTTCGAAGCCTGGGTGGCGTCACCGCGGCGCGCCAGTTCGCGCTCGCGCAGGGTCCGGTCGTAATCGGTATCGGGTACGCCCGGCGCATCGAACGTCGCGGCACTGCTGAACAACGGCGCCCGCGGAAGGTCGAGGTCGAGCGCCGTTGCGTCTCCGGACGCCGACGCGATGGCGGGCGAGAGCAGCAGGGACAGCAGCATGATCGAAGCCGCAGTGAACCGGCTACAGCGGGTGCGTATGTTCATCGTCCGACGATAACAGGCAGGGCTTGAACGCAAGCTGCGCCTGATTGCGCGATCACGGTCCTGCGGGCGAGTGCCTGTTCGAAGCCGTGTGCCAGCGCTGTAGATCCCTGGCCCGCCTGCTAGGCCGGGAGCGTGCCCCGAGGGCCGCCGTCGCCCGCGCCGGGCGCGCCCTTGTCATCCGATCCATGCCCGGCGGTGGCCGCTGCGCCGGGTGCCGATGTCGCATGTCGCCCCCAGCCGTTGGCGATGGTGCAGAACAGCTGCGCGGTGCGTTCGGTGTCGTAGACCGCGGAATGCGCCTCGTCGCTGTTCCACTCCATGCCCGCCGCCTGCACCGCGCGCGCCAGCACCGTCTGCCCGTAGGCCAGGCCGGCCATGGTCACGGTGTCGAACACGCTGAAGGGGTGGAAGGGATTGCGCTTGTGTTCGCTGCGGGCGACCGCGGCGTTGACGAAGTTGAGGTCGAAGTGGGCGTTGTGCCCGACCAGGATCGCGCGCTGGCAGCCGTGCTTGCGCACCGCGGTGCGCACCGCGGCGAAGACGTGGTCCAGCGCGTCGCGTTCGGGCTTGGCGAAGCGGAACGGATGGTCGAGGTCGATGCCGGTGATCTGCAGCGACTTCGGATCGATGTCGGTGCCCGGCGCGGGTACCACATGCGCGCTGGCGCCTTCGCCAAGGACGTAGCGGCCGTGGTCGTCGAGGTCGATCGGCATCACCGCGATCTCGAGCAGCGCGTGGCGGTTCCAGTCGAAGCCCCCGGTTTCGACGTCGACCACCACGGGCAGGTAGCCGCGGAAACGGGACGACATCGGGGCGAAGGCGGGGTCGGCCGCGGAGGGTTCGGGCGGTGGCGTGGGCAGGGTGGTCACCGGCGCTAGTCTATCCGAGTGCGGCCGGCCGGCCGCTGGCGGGTTTTCAGCTGCGCACGCCGGCGACGATGCCCTCGCCGTGCCAGCGCAGGAGCATCGCGCAGCCGTGGTCGATGAAGGCGGCATCCGCAGGGCTCCCGGCTTCCGCCGCCAGCGCTTCCAGCTGGGCGCGACCGTCGAGCGCGGGCGCTTCGTCCAGGCGCTGCAGCAGCCGCCAGGCCAGCGGGCTGGGGGCGTGGAAACGCACGCGGCCGCCGGCGCCGCGATGCAGCAGCAGCAGGGTCGGCGTGGCCGGCGGCTCGACCGGCAGCATGTCGGGCCCGATGCGGTGCACCGGCCAGGCGTAGGCCAGCGGCCACGCGAGCGGCGAGAGCAGGGGACGCCCGGCCAGGAGCGCGGCCGCGACGTCGGTGCCGGGGGCATCGAGCCGGTCATGGGCGATGTCGTCCACGCGCGCCTCGCTGATCTGCAAGGCCAGCTCGATCCACTCGTAGTGCGCCAGCTCCGGCAGCCAGGGCTCGCGCCCGCCGCTGGCTTCCAGATAGCGCAGGAATTCCCGCGGCAGCTCGGGGAACAGCGGGGTGCGACAGCCGTGGTCGCGGTAGAAGTCGCGGACCAGGGCGGGCCAGGCGCTGCCGCGGATGCGGCGGATCACCGGGAAGTTGCCCGCCAGCAGCCGCGAGACGTTGTTGAAGAACAGGTCGCGATAGACCTGCATCCTGCGCGCGTCGATGCCGGGCGGCGCTGGATGACGGTCGGGGTCGCGGATGTGGGCGGTGAAGGCGTCCTGCTGCGCGCGCAGGGCGTCGCTGGCGGCGAGAGCACCCGGCCCCGCCACCGCTGTGGCCTCGGTGGCCGCAGCGCCGGGAGCGGTGTCTTCAGGCCACACGACGGCAGGCCGGTGTCGCGGCAAGGTGTCCACGCACGGTGTCGAGTTCACCCATGAGCTCGTCGAACGGCGGGAAGTCGAAATCACGCTCGAGCAGCGTGGGCCGCGGGCCGAACAGGGCATAGGCCTCGGACAGCAGCGCCCAGACCGGGTCGGCCACCGCCGCGCCATGGGTATCGATCTTGAGTCCGGGCGCTTCGTCGCGATGGCCGGCGACGTGGATGCAGGCAATCCGCCCGCCCGGCAGCCCGCGCAGGAAGGCGAGCGCGTCGTAATCGTGGTTGGTGGCGTTGACGACGATGTTGTTCACGTCCAGCAGCAGGTCGCAGTCGGCTTCCGCAAGCACGGCGTTGACGAACTCGAGCTCGGTCAGTGCGTGCGTACCCGCGCCCGGCGGAATGGCGGCGTAGTACGAGATGTTCTCCACCGCGATGCGCCGGCCGAGGATGTCCTGGGCGCGGCGGATGCGCGCGGCCACGTGCCGCACCGCCTCGTCGCTGAAGGGCAGGGGCAAGAGATCGTAGAGCTGGCCCATGCTGTCGCCGCAGGCGCTGAGGTGCTCGCTGTAGACCGGCACGCGATGCGCGTCCAGGAAATGGCGGAGCTGGTGCAGGAAGCTCTCGTCCAGCGGCGCCGGCCCGCCGAGCGACAGCGACAGGCCGTGGCATGCGAGCGGATGGCGCGAGGCGAGCTCGGCGAAGGCCTCGCCCGGCGCGCCGCCGACACCGATCCAGTTTTCGGGTGCGGCTTCGAGGAAATCGAAGCTGCCCGGCGGCGCGGCGCGCAGCTCGGGCAGCAGGGCGCGGCGCAGGCCGAGGCCGACGGCGCGCGGGTGCAGCGGGACGGTCATGGCCGGTGGCTGCGCGGCGGGTGGCCGCGCATCCGGATCAGCCATGGATCAGGCCACACCGCCGCAGGCGCCGGAGCCGCCGCACTTGCCTTCGCCGCACTTGCCCTCCTGGGCGGCCTTGTCGGTATCGGCGTCCGCGTCGGACCCGGCCTTCTTCCCGGCATGGTGGGCGTCGTGCTCGGCCTTGTCGACGAAGCCGTCGCCGTTGCCGTCCATCGCGCTGAAGTAGGAGGCGTCCTTTTCCGGATGGCTGGCGGCGAACTCCTCGGCGGAGATGCGGCCGTCGCCATCGCTGTCGGCGTGGGACATGCCGCAGCGGCCCTCGCCGGCCTTGGAGTCGGCCTTGGCGTCGGTGGCGGCTTCAGTGGCGGCTGCGTCCTGGCTGGCGTTGGCGGACACCATGTAGCCGCTGGCGAGCGGGGTCATCGCGAATGCGGCGCCGGAAAGCGCCAGGCCGCCCAGCGTGGCGGCTACCGCAAGGGCGACGGGCTTTGCAGGGGACTTCGACATGCTGGCGTTCTCCTGTTCTGCGGCGGGAGGCCGCGGGGGCGCCAAGTATGCCGCAGCGCGCACGGTGCAGTGCAGCAGCGCTGCGGGTGCCCGATTCAGGTCTGGGTGTTGGTGTCGTCGGCCTTTTCGCGCGGCGGCAGGTTGTCGTCGCCATAGGCCATGAACCAGATGTTCTCGGCGATGTTGGTGGCGTGGTCGCCGATGCGCTCGAGGTTCTTGGCCATGAACAGCAGGTGGGTGCAGCCGGTGATGGCGCGCGCGTCTTCCATCATGTAGGTCAGGAGTTCGCGGAACAGGCGGGTGTATTCGGCGTCGAGCGCGGCGTCGGTGTCGCGGACCATTTGCGCCGCCTCGGGATCGTGCGTGCGGTAGGCCTCGAGCACCCTGCGCACCTGGCGCACGGCCAGCGCGCCGAGGTGGGCGAGCCCGCCGGCGACCGGCAGCGCCGGCGCCTGGTTGAGCGCGATCGAACGCTTGGCGATGTTGGCCGCATAGTCGCCGATGCGCTCGATGTCGGAGACGATGCGCAGTGCAGCCAGCACTTCGCGAAGGTCGCGCGCCATCGGGCCGCGCAGCGAGAGCTTCATCACGTCCTGGCTGACCACGCGCTCGATCCCGTCGATGACCTCGTCGTTGGCGACGATGTGGCCGGCGGCGCGGTCGTCGCGGCGTTCGACCACGTCGAGCGCGGCTTCGAGCTGCGCCACTGACAGCTCGCCCATGCGCAGGATCTCGCCGATCAGGCGCTCGCGCTCCTCGTCGTGGCTGCGAACGATGTGGTCGTGGGGCTGGTTGTTCATCCGAACCGTCCGGTGATGTAGTCCTCGGTCTGGCGCTTCGAGGGATTGGAGAAGATGGTCTCGGTGCTGTCGTGTTCGACCAGGTCACCAAGGTACATGAAGGCCGTGTAGTCCGAGACCCGCGCGGCCTGCTGCATGTTGTGGGTGACGATGACGATGGTGTAGTCGAGCTTCAGCTCCTCGATCAGCTGTTCGATGCGGCTGGTCGAGATCGGGTCCAGCGCCGAAGTCGGCTCGTCGAGCAGCAGCACCTCCGGGCGCAGTGCGACGGCGCGCGCGATGCACAGCCGCTGCTGCTGGCCACCGGACAGGCCGAGCGCGCTCTGCCCGAGCTTGTCCTTGACCTCGTCCCAGAGCGCGCCCTGGCGCAGCGCGGATTCCACCCGGTCGTCCATGTCCGCCTTCGACACCTTCTCGTGGTGGCGGATGGCATAGGCGATGTTCTCGTAGATGGTCATCGGGAACGGCACCGGCTTCTGGAACACCATGCCGACCTTCGAGCGCAGGCGGTTCATCGCGTACTTCGGCGACAGGATGTCCTCGCCGTCGAGCAGGATGCTGCCGCTGGCCACCTGGCCCGGATACAGCGCGTAGATGCGGTTGAACACGCGCAAGAGCGTCGACTTGCCGCAGCCCGAGGGCCCGATCAGCGCGGTCACGCGCTTCTCCGGGATGTCCATGGCCACGCCCTTGATGGCGTGGAAGCTGCCGTAGTGGAAGTCGAGGTCGCGCACCGACAGCTTCACCGGCGCCGGCGGGGCGGCGGCACGACGCGTGGGTGAGGTGGACAGCGTGGCGCGTCCGTGCCCGGCGGGGACATGGTTGGCATTCATCGGCGGGGTCCGGGGAGGAGTCGAGGTCATGGAGTCAGTCATTGGGGATGCGGCTCCGTGCCAGCACCGCGCGCGCGCCGAGGCTGATCAGCAGCACGAAGGCGGTGAGCACCAGGGCGCCGGCCCAGGCCAGGTCCTGCCAGCTTTCGTAGGGGCTGCCGGCGAACTGGTACATCACCACCGGCACGCTGGCCATCGGCTGCATGATGTTGCTGTTCCAGTACAGGTTGCCGAAGGCGGTGAACAGCAGCGGCGCGGTCTCGCCGCTGATCCGGGCCAGGGCCAGCAGGATGCCGGTGACGATGCCCGCCGAAGCGCTGCGATAGAGCACCTGCACGGTCACTTTCCACTGCGGCACCCCGAGCGACAGCGCGGCCTCGCGCATCTGCGTCGGCACCAGGCGCAGCATCTCGTCGGTGGTGCGCAGGACCACCGGCAGCACGATGAAGGCCAGCGCCACCGAGCCCGCGAGCGCGGAGAAGCCACCGCCGCCGTACATCACCAGCAGGGTGTACACGAACAGGCCGAGCACGATCGACGGCGCCGACAGCAGGATGTCGTTGACGAAGCGCACGACCGTGGCCGTGCGGCTGTTGGCGCCGTACTCGGCCAGCCACGTGCCCGCGGCCACGCCCAGCGGTGCGCCGATCAGGATCGCCAGACCGCACATCACCGCCGAACCGAACAGCGCGTTGCGCAGTCCGCCCTCGGCCATGGGCGGCGGCGTGTCCCGGGTGAACAGGCTGACGTTGATGCCGCTGATGCCCTTGGAGACCAGGGTCCACAGGATCCAGGCCAGGAACACCAGGCCGATCACCGCCGCCACGCACGACAGCGAGAGCGTGACCGCGTTGATGATGCGGCGGCGGAGGTAGAGCTGCCGCGCGCCGCGCGACAGCGGCACCGGGCTTACGGCGGCCATCAGTTGCCCTCCCTGCGCGCCAGCCGGGCCAGCATCAGCCGTGCCAGCGACAGCACCACGAAGGTGACGATGAACAGCACGAAGCCCAGCAGCAGCAGCGCCGAACGGTAGGTGTCGGTGGCCTCGCCGAAGTCATTGGCGATCAGCGCGGCGATGGTGGTGCCTGGCTCCAGCAGCGACGGCGTCAGGCGCACGCTGTTGCCGACCACGAAGGCGACCGCCATGGTCTCGCCCAGCGCGCGGCCGAGGCCCAGGAAGATGCCGCCGATCACCGCCGAGCGCGTATAGGGCAGGACGATGTCCCAGCACACTTCCCAGCGCGTGGAGCCGAGCGCGTAGGCCGACTCCTTCAGCCGGGTGGGCACGGTCAGGAACACTTCGCGCATCACCGAGGTGATGAAGGGCACCACCATGATCGCCAGCACCAGGCCGGCGGTGAGGATGCCGATGCCCAGCGGCGGTCCCCGGAACAGCATGCCGAGGCCGGGAATGCCGCCGAGGTGTTCGTTGAGCCAGGGCGTGACGTGCGTGGTCATTACCGGCACCAGCACGAACAGGCCCCACATGCCGTAGATGATCGAGGGGATGCCTGCCAGCAGCTCGATCGCCGCGCTCACCGGCCCGCGCAGCCAGCGCGGCGCGACTTCGGTCAGGAACACCGCGATGCCGAAGCTGATGGGCACCGCGAGCAGCATCGCGATGATGGCGGTGACCACGGTGCCGTAGATCGGCGCCAGCGCACCGTAGCGGTTCTCGACCGGGTTCCACTCCGCCGAGAGGAAGAACGACAGGCCCTGGGACTGCAGGGCTTCGCGGCCGCCCCAGAGCATCGACAGCGCCGCGCTGGCGAGCGCCAGCAGCACGAAGACCACGGTGCCGACGAGCGCGTAGCGGAACCAGCGGTCGGCGCGGGCGTCGCGCAGGTCGCGTTGGCCGGGGGTGTTGGCTGGCAGGGTGGAAGCGTTCATCGGCGTCCCGGAGCTGTGGGCGCCCGCCGCGGCCGCGGCGGGCACGAAGGCCTCAGTTGAACTCGGCGGCCCAGTACGCCTCGACCTGTGCAACGAGCTCTGCCGGCAGCGGCACGTAGTGGAGCTCGCTGGCCTGCACCTGGCCGGATTCGAAGGCCCACTTGAAGAAGTCACGCGTCGCCTGGCTGCGCGCCGGATCCGCCGGCTGCCTGGGCATCAGCATGAAGTTGGTGGCGGTGATCGGCCACGAGTCCGCGCCCGGGGCGTTGGTGATCACCAGGTTGAAGTCGCTGGCCGAAGCCCAGTCGGCGGTGCGCGCCGCGGCGGCGAAGCTTTCCGCGCTGGGCTCGACGAAGTTGCCGGCCGCGTTCTGCATCGAGGCGTAGGGCATGGTGTTCTGCAGTGCGTAGGCAAGCTCGACATAGCCGATCGCGCCCTTGATCTGCTGCACGTAGGACGCCACGCCTTCGTTGCCCTTGCCGCCAACGCCCAGCGGCCAGGCGACCGAGGTGCCTTCGCCGACTTGCTGCTGCCAGTCGGTGCTGACCTTGGACAGGTAGTTGGTGAAGTTGAAGCTGGTGCCCGAGCCGTCGGAGCGGTGGACGATGCTGATCTTGGCGTCCGGCAGTGCCAGGCCCGGGTTGACCGCGGCGATTTCGGCGGCGTTCCAGTTCGCGACCTTGCCCAGGAAGATGTCCGCCAGCAGCGGGCCGGTAAGCTTCAGCGCGCCCGGCGCGAGGCCGTCGACGTTGACCACCGGGACCACGCCGCCGATCGCCGAGGGGAACTGGACCAGGTCGGCCTCGACCAGCTCCTCGGTGGACAGCGGCTTGTCGCTGGACCCGAAGTCCACGGTGCCCTGCTTGACCTGGGCGACGCCGCCGCCGGAACCGATGGACTGGTAGTTGACCTGGTTGCCGGTGGCGGCGTTGTAGTCGGCGGACCACTTCGACACCAGCGGGTAGATGAAGGAGGCGCCGGCCCCCGACACCTGGTTGGCGCCGCCGTTGCCGACGGCCGCCGGATCGCTGCCGGACGGCTGGCAGGCGGCGGCCAGCAGGGCCGTGGCGAGCGCAAGGGAGGCGAGACGCAGCTTGGAAGGAGTCATGGCGGGGATTCCGTTGTGGGCAGGCGCCGTGTTCGGCGTACGCACATTGGATGATGTTTTTGTGACAGCTTCATGACTGTTGCCGATGGACCTGAACGCCAGGGTCGGGCGCGAAGAAAAGGTTCTTCTCCTGATTGCGTGGAGTTTGCGGGGGATTGCTCCGGGAGGGTGCGCGCTGCCCGCCGTGGAGGCAGGGGGGATGCCCAGCCGGAATATGCGCATCCTGCTCCCAGGTCCGGCCGCCGGCCATCCATGGCCGGCTCTGGGCATCCCCCCTGCCTCC
>NZ_JBCLUZ010000020.1:0-57284 GCF_039548395.1 Luteimonas changyuni | reverse complement strand
TTTGCGAATGCAACCTTGAGACTCTGCGACTGCGGGGTTACGTATGCCATGTTAGATCCATGTTCGGGCAATTTGCATTCTGGCAGAGCTATGAGCTTCTTATCCACTCGGCCAAGCGGCCAAGGAGACATCCCGCTTGTGCGCCTGCGTCCGTCTGGACCCAGGCTGAGAGTTAGCTGGATCGTCCCAACCATGCCCGCAGCCGGATCCCGCAGTTCTGGCGCGGTCCTGCTGCCCGCTGTTCGACTCACTGCCGTCCCCAGTTTTTTCGCAATGGTGCTCCGACCAATTGCATAGGATCGAAGGAGTCGACATGCTCACACTACATGGGCAGATGTTCGGGGACCGGGAACGACGCAAGCGCGCCAGCCAGCTGCTGGAGCTCTTTGTTCTGGCGGACCTCGAACGAATTGCAAGAGCCCTTCAGGATTACCGAGCTGCCGCTGAGGCCCGTGTCAGTGAGCTGCTTGAAGCTGCGCCCCCAGCCATCCGCTCAGCCTGTCTGCGATCCCACCCGGACGCCTGGGTGTTCGGCGTAGACCCAGCGCTGTGGCAGCTGCTCGCACACCAGCACTTCGTAAGCACCTCTCAACCGGGCCAACGCTTCAACCAGAGGGACGTGGCCAACTGGGTCCGCTGCAGCCTCTCCCATGAAAGGTCGCTATATCAGCTGTTCGTAGCCCAGCACGTGCAGCGCGCGGAAGCGCAGAGGGCCGGGTACAACAAGCGAAGGCTGGCCCATTGGGCCATCACTCGTGAGGAGAACGAGCTGATTCCGAACTTCTACAGCCCCGTGAATGACTTCATTGACCGCCTGGAGTCGACAGGCGTCCTTCGAAAGCTCGCCGACCCCATTGGCGAGTGTGAGATACAAGCGCGGCGCTGGTGCTTCACAAGCGGCACTGGAATCACCAGGGAATCAGGCCGCCTGCGCCTTGACTCTCAGTTCGTCCAAATAATCCGCCCACGCCTGCATCATCTTCTTTCGCTCACCCAGATGGGCGGTGCGGTTGTACGCGCGACCAAGTGGATCTCGGACAGCATGGGCGAGCTGATGCTCGATGTAGTCGGGCCGAAAGCCCAGCACCTCGTCCAGGACGGTGCGTGCCATCGCCCGAAACCCGTGGCCGGTAATCGTCTCGCTATCAAAGCCCAAGTATCTCAGTGCGGCGTTGACGGTGTTCTCGCTCATCGGCCGCTTCGAATTGCGGACGCCGGGAAACACGAAGGGGCTTCGGCTGGTCAGTGGCTTGAGGTCAGACAGAATCTGGATGGCCTGCGTTGCGAGAGGCACGATGTGGGGGGTACCGGTCTTGCTCGCGATGAAGCGCCACTCGGCGCTTTTCAGGTCAACATCGGCCCACTGAGCCTGACGCAGCTCTCCCGGGCGGACAAAGAGCATGGGGGCAAGCTTCAAGGCAGCCTGGGTAACGGGAGATCCCTGGTAGCGGTACATGGCTGCCAGCAGCCCACCTATCTGCTTCGGCTCAGTCACACTCGCAAAATGCGTGCTCTTGGGTTGCTCGAGCGCTCCCGCAAGGCTCTCCGCCGGATTTGTTTGGGCACGACCCGTAGCAATCGCATAGCGGAACACCTGGCCGGCCAATGCCCGAGCTCTATGGGCTGTCTCGACCACGCCCCGGGCTTCCAACTTGCGGAGAGCAGCCAACAAGAGGGGCGCCGTGACCTCGGTGATCGGCACCGGCACGATCGGCGCGAGATCCTTCTCGAGGAGCCTGCGCTCCCGCTCCACCGACCCCGGACTCAGGCCGGCCTTCGCCCTCTTGAGCCGGAGTTCTTCCGCTATAGCCCCGAAAGTTGACTCCGACTGCTCAATGGCAATGGCGCGCTCGATCTTCGCGCTTAGCGCGGGGTTACCGCCCCCCTTTACGAGCGCCCGCAGCCTTTCCCGCTCCGCCCGCGCGGCTGAGAGCCCCATAGTCGGGTACTCGCCCATCGTCACCATGCTCGCGCGTCCGGCAAATCGGTACCGATAGCGCCAGACCTTGGCGCCGCTCGGGCGCACCTCGATGCAGAGGCCATTCGCGTCGGCGATCCGATAGGCCGCTTCCCGCGGCTTGAGGGTACGTACCTTGGTGTCCGTCAGCATGTGTGAGTCAACCGGAAGTGAGTCAGAGCGGGCGACTGGCGCCTTTGACTCACAGGCTGACTCACTTCATGACTGGATTCAAGTGGACCATGCTGGACCATGACGGACAAGAAACCCCGCTCTCGGCGGGGTTTTGCGCTGTCTTCTGGACTTCACTGGACCAGGTTGGACGTGAAGCTGGTGGGCCGTGATGGATTCGAACCATCGACCAGCGGATTAAAAGTCCGATGCTCTACCGGCTGAGCTAACGGCCCCACGAACCGCGAATTATGTCACGCCAAGCCTCCAGCCGCAGGCGTGACCTGGGTCAAGGCTGCATGCAGCGACGCCGGCGGATACTGGGGCCATGGCCTTTTCCGACCCCCGTCCCGCGGCGGCCGCTGACTCCGCGCACCTGCCCGACGAAGCCGGCATCACCCGGCTGGTCCACGCCTTCTATGCCCGTGCCCGCGTCGACTGGCTGCTGGGCCCGGTATTCGAGGCCACGGTGGAGGACTGGGACGCGCACCTCGACACCCTGGTCCGCTTCTGGTGCTCGGTGCTGCTGCGCGCGGGGAGCTATCGCGGCAACCCGATGGCCGCGCACCGCCCGTTGGGCGTGGACGACCAGCATTTCGCGCGCTGGCTGGCGCTCTGGGACGTAACCGCGCGCGAGGTGCTGCCGAAGGCGCAGGCCCGGCACGTGTTCGAAACCGCGCAGCGCATCGGCAGCTCGCTGCGCATCGGCCTGGAAATCGATCCGCTGCGCCGTCTGCGGCGCGCCAGTGATGAGCCCGGTTGCCTGCACCGTCGTGGCGACGGCGCGGGCGGGAGTTCCGACCCCGGACCTCAGCCGACGTAGCGCGTCGTGTCCGGGGCACCGGCGGCCGTGAACCCTTCGGCGCGCAGCACGCAGGCATCGCAATGCCCGCAGGCGCGTCCATCAGCATCTGCGCGGTAGCACGACACCGTCTTCGAGAAGTCCACGCCCAGGCGCAGCCCCTCGCGCACGATGTCACCCTTGGACATGTGCTGCAGCGGCGCGTGCACGCGGATGCCGGCACCGTCCACGCCGGCCTGGGTCGCGAGGTTGGCCAGGCGCTCGAAAGCGTCGATGAACTCGGGCCGGCAGTCGGGATAGCCCGAGTAATCGACGGCGTTGACCCCGCAGAAGATGTCCGCCGCGCCAACCACTTCGGCCCAGCCGAGCGCGATGGACAGCATGATCGTATTGCGCGCCGGCACGTAGGTGACCGGGATGCCGGCACTGCCGGCCTCGGGCACTTCGATGTCGGCAGTCAGGGCCGAGCCGCCGATCGCGCGCAGGTCCACGCTGACCACCTTGTGCGCCACGGCACCCTGGCTCGCGGCCAGGGCGGCGGCGGCTTCGAGTTCCGAGGTGTGGCGTTGGCCATAGGCCACGCTCAGCGCGTGCACCGCGAAGCCCTGCTCGCGGGCCAGGGCGAGGACGACGGCGGAATCCATGCCGCCGGAAACCAGTACCACTGCGTTGTTCAAGATGCGGACTCCGATGATCCGGTGACAAGACCCTGGGCTGGTGCGTGGTGACGCCTCGGCACGCGCCTCACCGCCCCGGCTCGTCGTTCCAGAGGATCTTGTGCAGCTGCATCTGGAAGCGCACCGGCAGGCGATCGGCGACGATCCAGTCGGCGAGTTGGCGCGCCTCCAGCTCGGATTTGCTTGGCGAGAACAGCACGTCGCAGCGCGCGTCCAGCGCATGGCGCGCCATTGCCTCCCGCGCCCACTCGTAGTCGGCGCGGCTGCAGATCACGAACTTGACCTGGTCGTGCGGCGTCAGCAGGTCGACGTTCGACCAGAGGTTGCGTGCGTCCTCGCCGGAACCGGGCGTCTTGATGTCGAGCACGCGGGAAACGCGGGGATCGACCTCGCCGATGTCCAGCGCGCCGGAGGTTTCCAGCGACACGACGTAGCCGGCATCGCACAGCCGCCGCAGCAGGCCGATGCAGCGTTTTTGCGCCAGCGGCTCGCCGCCGGTCACGCAGACATGGCGCACGCCGTGGCCGGCGACTTCGGCAAGGATCGCGTCCACGTCGTGCCACTGGCCACCATGGAAGGCATAGGCGGTGTCGCAGTAGGTGCAGCGCAGCGGACAGCCGGTCAGGCGCACGAACACGGTCGGCCAGCCGGCGTCGCGCGCTTCGCCCTGCAGCGACAGGAAAATCTCGGTGATGCGGAGCCGGTCGGGGGCCACGACGCTGGCCGCGCCGGTCTCGGCGAGAGGGATATTCATGGCCTTCATTGTAACGCGCGGCCCGGCGGCGCCCGGCCCGTGGGCGTCGCGCCGCGCGGCGTTCAGCGCAGGCTGTTGAGCTGGATCGAGCGCAGCCGGTCGTCGGCGGTGCGGGCGGCGTCGGTGCCCGGGTATTGCTCGATGACGCGGGCCAGGGTGGCCTCGGCGGCAACCAGGTCCCGCTGTCCGTACTGCGACAGGCCGATCTTCAGCAGCGAACCGGGCGCCTTGTCGTGGGTCGGCCAGCGCTGGAGGATGGCTTCGAACTGCGCCTGCGCGCGCGCGTAGTCCTGGGTGACGTAGTAGCTCTCGCCCAGCCAGTACGTCGCGTTGGGCGCGTAGGAGCCGGTCGGGTACAAGCCCAGGAACTCGTTGAACAGGCCCGCCGACTGTTCGTAGTCGCCTGCACGCAGCGCGGCGAAGGCGGTTTCATAGGCGCTGCGCTCGTCGGCGGCGTTGGCCAGCAGGCCGGCGTCGCCGAACACCACCGGGGCGCGCTCTGCCGGCGCCGTGGCCGGCGTGCGCGCAGCGGCCGCACCCGAGGCAGCGGATGCGCTGGCCGCCGGGGTGGCCGCCGCTGGTGCAGCGGCGCCGGCGTCCGCGGGCGCCCCGCCTTCGATCCGGTTCAGGCGGTCGTCGACGTCGAGATACTGGTTGCGCATCGCGGTCTCGAGCGCCTGGTTCTGCTGCTGCAGCTCCTCGACCTGTCCACGCAGCTCACGCAGTTCGCTGCGCATCGCGGTGAGCTGGTTGAGAAGGTCGATGTTGCCCTGGTTGTTGGCGGCCTGTGATTCGAGCGCGGCCACGCGTTCACCCAGGCTGGCGCGCTGCGCGGCGGCGGGTGGCGCCACCAGTGCCGCCGACACGGCGGCAACGAGGACGAAGCTGGTCAGGAAGTGGCTGCGGGTCATGGTCTTGGCATCTGATGTTCGGACTTCATAAAGACAATCGGCAGCTGGCGGGGTTCCCGCCAGCTGCCGACGTGTTGCTGCCGTGCCGCCGATCAACGGGCGGTGTAGGTGATCTCCACCCGACGGTTCTGCGCCCAGCAATCCTCGCTCGAGGCGGTGCAGGTCGGGCGCTCTTCGCCGTAGCTGGTCACGGTCTGCTGGCCGGCGGAACCGCCGTTGGCCTGCAGCGCGGACGACACACCGTTGCCGCGGCGCTCGCCGAGGCCGAGGTTGTAGTCACGGCTGCCGCGCTCGTCGGCATGGCCTTCAAGCGTGATGCGGGCCGAAGGACGGTCGCGCAGGTACTTGGCATGGCAGGCCATTGCCGCCTGGAACTCCGGACGCACCGACTCCTGGTCGAAATCGAAGTAGATGGTGCGCTGGCGCAGGCACGCGTCGGTGTCCAGGTCCTCGGGACCGTAGGCACCCGGCGTGGTGGCCGGCTGGGTGGTGGTGGGGGTGGTGGGGGTAGCGGTCGGGACTTCTTCCTTGACCTTCTTGGTGCAGGCAACGGCGGCCGTGCAGAGCAGGGCCGTGAGCAGAACGCGGGTTGTGGTCTTCATCTCTCGTCGATCCTTCAGATGGGCAGTACTTCACATTGCTGTATCGGCCGTGCACGCGATGTCAGCGCTCGCGGTACGGTCCCCACGCCGGCTCGCGGACGTTACCGTCGGCAAGTACCAGCCGCTGGCGCACGCGTCCGTCGGCGGAAACGGCATACAGGACTCCCCTGCTGCCTTCCCTGCCCGCGTAAAGCACCATGCTGGCGTTCGGGGCGAAGCTCGGCGATTCGTCGAGCGACCCTGGCGACAGCGTGGACCAGCGCGGCGTGCCGAGGCTGCGGTCCAGCAACGCAATACGGTATACGTTTCCTGAACCCTGCGCCACGGCGATCTTTTTATCGTCGAACGAAACCGTCGGGCTGGCGTTGTAATTGCCCTGGAACGTCGCCCGGGTCGCGCTGCCGCCGGAGGCCGGCACCTGGTAGACCTGCGGCCTGCCGCCGCGGTCGGAGGTGAAGTAGATGCTGCGCCCGTCGGCGCTCCAGGTCGGTTCGGTATCGATGCCGATCTGGGTGGTGAGCTGGGTCAGGGCCTTGCTGCCGAGGTCCATCACGTAGATCTCGGGGCTGCCGCTGCGCGACAGGGTCAGCGCCAGTCTGCTGCCATCGGGCGAAAACGCCGGCGAACTGTTGATGCCGCGGAAGCTCGCCACCCGCTCGCGGGCGCCGGTGCCCAGGTCCTGGATGTAGATGGCCGAATTGTTGTTGTGTTCGAAGGAAACGTAGGCCAGCTTGCGGCCGTCGGGACTCCAGTCGGGCGACATCAGCGGTTCGGTCGAGCGCACCACCACCTGCGGGTTGTAGCCGTCGGCGTCGGCAACCATCAGCGCGTAGTTGATGTTCGCGCCGGTGCCGGTGGAGGTCACGTAGGCGATGCGGGTCCAGAAGGCGCCGCGCACGCCCAGGATCTTCTCGTAGATGGCGTCGGCGATCTGGTGGCCGACATCGCGCATGGCGTTGGCGCGGCCGGTCATGGCCACGCCGAGCAGGCGCTCCTGCTTGGCCACGTCGAACAGTTCGTACTCGACCCGGAATGCGCCGCCGCCGGCATCGACCACGCGCCCGACCACGAGGAAGTCCTGCTTGAGCGTGCGCCAGGTGGCGTAATCCACCTCGCCGCCGCGGGTCGGCCTGTCGACCATGTCCTGCTCGGGCAGGCCGCGGAACTGGCCGGAGCGCGCGAGGTCCTCGCGCACCACGCGCGCGACGTCGGTGTCCGGAGCCGCGCCGGCACCGAGGTAGGGCATGGGCACCACCGCGATCGGAAGCGCCTGGGCGTTGCCGCCGACGATATCGATCTCGAGGCCGCCCTGCTGCGCGAAGGCGGCGAACGGCAGGAGGAGTGCAAGGCAGGCGACGAACCACGCGCGCATGGTGGCCGGCCGGCGATGGGATCGGGTCATGTAACAGGCTCCGTGAGGGACTGCGGAAGGGTGACAGCATGGCCGTGAAGGCGCTCACAAGGATGAACGGATTCCGGCTCTTGTGGGAGCCGTCATGCCGACGATGCGGCTTGCTGTTGTGGGAGCCGCTATAGCGGCGATGCCTTTCCCCGCGGCAATCGCGGCCATGGCCGCTCCCACAGTGCGCTCGGCGCCCGGGCTCAGCGGTCCTGGGCTTCGAAGTTGAGGTTGAGGGTGCGGTTGAATACGCTTTCAAAGCCGGCGTAGGGCAAGGGCTGGGCCTTGAGCACCGCGGCCTCGACCGAGCGGCGGCCCAGGTCGTCGAAGGGGCAGGACGGCGAAACCTCGGCCCTGACGACCGTGCCGCCGCGCACCTGGGTGATCGTGATCCGGCACCGCTGTCCGAGCGGCACGTTGTCCGGCCGCGTCCAGTTGCCGAGGATCGCCTCCATGATCGCGGCTTGATACTGGGCCTGCAGGCCAGCGTCGACGCCCTCGTTGCCGGGCGGTGGCGTGCCGGCCGACGACGCCTGCTCCGACGCCTGCTCCGCCCTGCTCTGCGCGATCCGCTCCTGGTTGCGCTCGAGCTGCTCACGCTCGCGCCGCACCTGGTCCTGCTGGCGACGCAGCTCGGCGAGCTTCTGCTGCTGGGCCAGGCGGCGCTTCTGCTCGGCCTCTTCCTCGCGCTTGCGCTCGGTCAGGTCGATCTGCTCCTGGCGGCGCTTCGCCTCCGCTTCGCGTTCGGCCGTCTCGCGCGCAATCGCGTCGCGGCGCACCTCTTCCTGGTCCACGGGCGAAGGCTCGGGCACCTGCACCTGCGGGGTCGGCTGCGGCTCCACGGGTGCGTCTTCGGGCAGCGGCACCGGGATCGGCTGCGGCTCGGGCGCCGCATCCTCGACCACGACCGGATCCGGCTCGGGAACCGGCTCACGCTCGGGCGGCACCGGCTCCGGCGGCGCCGGTTCGGGGCGGTTGCGCAGGGTCTGCTGCATTGCCGCCGACAGGTCGCTGCCGTCGATCAGCTCGGCGCTGATCGGCGAGCCCGCGGCCGACGGCGGTGCAGCGTCCCGCGTCCACCACACGCCCGCCAACATCAGCGCGAACAGAGCGACGTGGAGCAGCACGGCCAGCACCACCGCGCGCGTGGTATCGGCGCGTTCCTCCCGCATCAGGGTGCGCCGCCCTGCCTGGGATCGCTCATCAGGCCGACGCGCTCCACGCCCGCGTTCTGCAGCAGCACCATCGCGTCCATCACGTTCTGGTAGCTGCCGGCGCCGTCGGCGGCGACGAACACCGCCACGTCGGCGTTGTTGGCCACCAGCGCGCGAACCTTGGCGGTGAGCGTGGTCGGGTCGACGGCCTCGTTGCTGCCGGCTTCAACGGCAAGGAAATAGTTGCCGCCCGCATCCACGCTCACCACCACCGGATCCTTCTGCTCGGTGATCGACTTGGCATTGGATTCGGGCAGCTGCACGTCGACGCCGAGGTTCATCAGCGGCGCGGTGACCATGAAGATGATCAACAGCACCAGCATCACGTCGATGTAGGGCACGACGTTGATTTCGTTCTTGAGCTGGCGGCGCTTGCCGCGGCGGGACCGGACGGCCATGGATCAAGCCTCGCCGGCCGAGGACTGGCGCTCCAGGATCGAGGAGAACTCCTCGGAGAACGCGTCGTAGCGCCCGGCGACGCGCTCGACCTTGGTCGCGAAGCGGTTGTAGGCCCAGACCGCCGGGATCGCCGCGAACAGGCCCATGGCGGTCGCGATCAGCGCCTCGGAGATGCCCGGGGCGACGCTTGCGATGGTCGCTTCCTTGACGTTCACCAGGCCCTGGAACGCGATCATGATTCCCCACACGGTGCCCAGCAGGCCGACGTAGGGCGCGATCGAGCCGACGTTGGCGAGGAACTCCAGGTTGTGCTCAAGCCCGTCGAGCTCGCGCGAGCTGGCCACGCGCATGCCGCGCTGGGCGCCTTCCAGCTTGGCCCGGCTGTCGCCGCCGCGGCGCTGGCCGCTGCGGCTGTACTCGCGGAAGCCGGCTTCGAAGATCGCTTCCAGGCCCTCGACCTCACGGTTGCGCTCGCTGGCGGCGCTGTAGAGCTTGCCGAGGTCGGCGCCCGACCAGAAGCGCTCCTCGAAGCGGTCGGCCTCCTTCTCGGCGCGATCGATCAGGCGCTTCTTGCGGAAGATGATCACCCACGAGGCGATCGAGGCGAACAGCAGCACCAGCATGACCAGCTGCACCGGCAGCGATGCGTGCAGGATCAGGTGCAGCAGGTCGAGCTCGCCGCCGGTGGTCGGCACGGCCGCGGCCTGGGTGGCGGCGTCCGCGGCCAGCGCCACGGCGTCCGCCGGTGCGTCCTCCGGCAGGGGTTCGACGCTGCTCACCTGCATCAGGATGGCCGTTGCACTCATCAATCTTGCTCCGCGTTGGATTCGAGGGATTTGAACTGTTCGTACAGATGGTCCGGGAGCGCCCGCGGCCGGAAGCTGCGCGCGTCGATCGCCGCGACCCGCACCCGCGCCGACGCCAGCCGCTCGCCGTCGCGCCGCACCTCCTGTGCGAACTCCACGCTGGCCCGGCGCACCCGCGCCAGCGCCACGGTGACCTCGAGCGCGTCGTCCAGGCGTGCAGGCCAACGGAAATCGAGCTGCATGTCACGCACCGCGAACACCAGGTCCTGGCCATCGATCATGGCCTGCTGCCCGTAGCCCAGGCTGCGCATCCATTCGCTGCGCGCGCGCTCCAGGAAGGCCACGTACCGGGCGTGGTAGACCACGCCACCGGCATCGGTATCTTCCCAGTAGACGCGGGTCGGAAGGCTGAACAGAGGCATTACGGCGGTCCTCATGGCGGGGAATCAGGGCTGGCCGCCGATCAAAACAGGGTTTCGGCAGCCGGCCCCCGCGGCTGCAGGCCGAGGTGGCGCCAGGCCTTGTGGGTCGCCATGCGGCCGCGGGCGGTGCGCACCAGGAAGCCCTGCTGGATCAGGTAGGGTTCGATCACGTCCTCGAGGGTGCCGCGCTCTTCGCTGAGCGCCGCGGCCAGCGACTCGACGCCCACCGGACCGCCGTCGAAGTTCTCGATGATCAGGTTGAGCAGCCGGCGGTCGAGGTTGTCGAAACCCTCGGGATCGACCTTGAGCATTTCCATGGCCGCATCCGCGACCTCCTTGTCGATGTGGCCGGCGGCGCGCACCTGGGCGTAGTCGCGCACCCGGCGCAGCAGGCGGTTGGCGATGCGCGGGGTGCCGCGCGAGCGCCGCGCGATTTCGTCGGCGCCTTCGGGCGCGCAGTCGATGCCGAGGATCTGCGCCGAGCGGCGCACGATCCGGGTCAGCTCGGCGGCGCTGTAGAACTCCAGGCGCTGGACGATGCCGAAGCGGTCGCGCAGCGGCGCGGTCAGCAGCCCCGCGCGCGTGGTGGCGCCGATCAGCGTGAAGGGCGGCAGGTCGAGCTTGATCGAGCGCGCGGCCGGGCCCTCGCCGATCATGATATCGATCTGGAAATCCTCCATCGCCGGGTACAGCACCTCCTCGACCACGGGCGAGAGGCGGTGGATTTCGTCGATGAACAGCACGTCGTGCGGCTGGAGGTTGGTCAGCAGCGCCGCCAGGTCGCCGGCCTTTTCGATCACCGGGCCCGAGGTCGAACGCATGTTGACGCCGAGCTCGTTGGCGATGACGTGGCTGAGCGTGGTCTTGCCCAGGCCCGGCGGGCCGAAGATCAGCACATGGTCCATGGCTTCGCCGCGTTTCCTCGCGGCCTCGATGTAGATCGACATCTGCTCGCGCACCGGCTGCTGGCCGAGATACTCGTCCAGCCGCTGCGGCCGGATCGAGGCCTCGACGGCGGCGTCTTCCCGGGTCTCCCCGGCGGCGATGATGCGCTCTTCGGTCATGCGCCCATGTTCGCATGCCGGCCGACACAGGCCCATGCCCGACGACACTCCTGTAGGAGCAGCTATAGCTGCGACCCGGCGCCACCGGGCATCCTGGTCGACGGGCGGCACCCCGGTTTATGGGTGGAAATCCGGGTCAACACCGGGTACCTCGGTCGCAGCTATAGCTGCTCCTACGGAGGGGGCGCGCTGTCAGTGGGGGGATGGCAGGGACGGAAGCGACTGCACGCCCTGGGGGACGCCGGTCATGTCGGGCAGCTTGTGGGCGATGCCCTTGTGGCAATCGATGCAGGTCGCCTCGCCGGTGGCCAGGTAGCTGCGGTGGACGAAGGCGGCGCGGCTGGCCTGGCGGGTGAGGTCCATCGAGTCGTAGTCGTGGCAGTTGCGGCATTCAAGCGAGTCGTTGGCCTTGAGCCGGTCCCATTCGTGCTGGGCCAGCTTCAGCCGGTTGTCCAGGAACTTCTCGCGGGTGTCGATGGTGCCGAAGATGTTGCCCCAGACCTCCTTGGAGGCCTGCATCTTGCGGGCCATCTTGTCGGTCCAGTCGTGCGGCACGTGGCAGTCGGGACAGGTCGCGCGCACGCCGGAGCGGTTGGTGTAGTGGATGGTGCTCTTCAGCTCCTCGAACACGTTGGCTTCCATCTCGTGGCAGCTGGTGCAGAAGACCTCGGTATTGGTGGCCTCCAGCGCGGTGTTGAAGCCGCCCCAGAACACGATGCCGGCGATGAAGCCGCCCATGGTCAGGAAGCCCAGGCTCAGGTACCTGGCCGGCCGGTTGAACTGGCCCCAGAGCGACACCAGGCCGTCGCGGCCACGGCGCAGCAGCCTCATTGCACGCGCTCCGAGCGCAGCACCTCGTCGATGTCGCGGAAGCCGTTGGCCACCAGCGGCCGGGCGTTGGTCTGGGTGACATGGCACTGCACGCAGAAGTAGCGGCGCGGCGAGACCTCGGCCAGGAACTGGTCGTCACGGTCCATGTAGTGGGTGACGCTGACCGGCGGCGCCTGGAACTGGGCCGCGTTGCTGCGCGCATGGCAGAGCATGCAGCGGTTGGAGTTCAGGTCCACCTGGTAGCCGTCGATGCTGTGCGGGATGGTCGGCGGCTGCATCGGGTAGGCGCGGCCGCGGGTCATGTCGAAGTTCTCCACGGTGGCCATCGGCAGCGGCGTGATCTCGCTGAGGATGGGGACGTTGCGACGCAGGTTGTCGATGTCCTGTGCCGGGTTGCCGCGGGCGCTGATCGCCGGCGCGGGCGGCCGGATTTCAGGCGCGGGATCGCGGTCGCCGCAGGCTGCGAGCAGCAGCGGCAGCACGACCGCGGCCAGCACGGGGAGGAAGGCGTGGATCGGCATCCGGCGCATGTCAGGCTCCCACCGCGACGACCTTCGCCGCGCACTTCTTGAAGTCGGTCTGCTTGGAGATCGGATCGGTCGCGTCCAGCGTGACCTTGTTGATCAACTGCGCGGCGTCGAACCAGGGCACGAACACCACGCCCCGCGGCATGCGGTTGCGGCCACGGGTCTCCACGCGGGTGCGCATCGCACCGCGGCGCGAAGCCACTTCCACCTCGTCGCCACGCTTCAGCCCGCGCTCGCGCGCATCATCGGGATGCATGAACACCACCGCCGACGGCACGGCCTTGTACAGCTCCGGGATGCGCATGGTCATCGAGCCAGAATGCCAGTGCTCCAGCACGCGGCCGGTGACCAGCCACAGGTTGTATTCCTCGTCCGGCGATTCCGCGGGCGGCTCGTACGGCAGCGCCCAGATCACCGCGCGGCCGTCCGGATTGCCGTAGAACTCGAAGCCGGTGCCCGGCGTCACGTAGGGGTCGGCGCCCTCGCGGTAGCGCCAGCGCGTCTCCTTGCCGTCCACCACCGGCCAGCGCAGCCCGCGCTCCTGGTGGTAGCGGTCGAAGGGTGCGAGGTCGTGCGCGTGGCCGCGGCCGAACTCGGCGTATTCCTCGAACAGGCCCTTCTGCACGTAGAAGCCAAAGGCATCGGCCTCGTGGTTGGCGTAGCCGTCTTCGATCTCGTCCACGCCGAAGGCATCGACCTTGCCGTTGCGGTACAGCACCTCGTAAAGCGTCTTGCCGCGGAACTCCGGATTGGCCGCAAGGATGTCTTCCGGCCAGCACTCGTCGGTGGTGAAGCGCTTGGAGAACTCCATCAGCTGCCACAGGTCGGACTTCGCCTCGCCGGGCGCATCGACCAGCTGGTGCCAGAAGTGGGTGCGGCGCTCGGCGTTGCCGTAGGCACCCTCCTTTTCCACCCACATCGCCGTGGGCAGGATCAGGTCGGCGGCCTGGCAGGTGACCGTGGGATAGGCATCGGAGACCACGATGAAATTGTCCGGGTTGCGATAGCCCGGATAGCCCTCTTCGAGGATGTTCGCCCCCGCCTGCAGGTTGTTGTTGACCTGCACCCAGTAGGCGTTGAGCTTGCCGTCCTTGAGCGCGCGGTTCTGCTCGACCGCGTGATAGCCGGGCTTGTCCTTGATGATCCCGCGCGGGATCTTCCAGATGTCCTCGGCCATGGCGCGATGGTCGGGATTGGTCACCACCATGTCCGCCGGCAGCCGGTGGCTGAACGTGCCGACCTCGCGCGCGGTGCCGCAGGCGGAAGGTTGCCCGGTCAGCGAGAACGGGCTGTTGCCCGGGGTCGCGATCTTCCCGGTCAGGAGGTGGATGTTGTAGACCATGTTGTTGGCCCAGGTGCCGCGCGTGTGCTGGTTGAAGCCCATGGTCCAGAAGGACATCACCTTGATGTCGGGATCGGCGTACAGCTCGGCCAGCTTTTCCAGCCAGCCGCGCTCGACGCCGCTCATCTCGACGGCCTTCTCGAGCGTATAGGGCGCCACGAAGCGCGCGAATTCGTCGAAGTCGATCGGCGTGCCGCCGTTGGCGTCGCCGGCGTTCTTCGCCGCCATCTCCAGCGGATGCTCGGGGCGCAGGCCGTAGCCGATGTCGTCGTTGCCGCGCTTGAACGTGGTGTGTTTGTCGACGAAGTCCTTGTTGACCCGGCCCGACTGGATGATGTGGTTGGCGATGTAGTTCAGGATCACGAGATCCGTCTGCGGCGTGAACACCATCGGGATGTCGGCCAGGTCGAAGCTGCGGTGCTCGTAGGTCGACAGCACCGCGACCTTGACGTGCGGGTTCGACAGCCGGCGGTCGGTGACCCGCGTCCAGAGGATCGGGTGCATCTCGGCCATGTTCGAGCCCCAGAGCACGAAGGCATCGGCGGCCTCGATGTCGTCGTAGCAGCCCATCGGCTCGTCCATGCCGAAGGTGCGCATGAAGCCCGTGACTGCCGACGCCATGCAGTGGCGCGCATTGGGATCGATGTGGTTGCTGCGGAAGCCGGCCTTCATCAGCTTGTTGGCGGCGTAACCCTCCCAGACCGTCCACTGCCCGGAGCCGAACATGCCGATGGCGTCGCTGCCCTTGGCCTTCAGCGTCGCCCTGAACTTCTCCTCCATCACGTCGAAGGCCTCGTCCCAGCCCACCGGGGTGAAGTCGCCTTCCTTGTCGTAGACGCCATTCGTCTTGCGCAGCAGCGGCGTGGTCAGGCGATCGGTGCCGTACATCACCTTGGACAGGAAGTAGCCCTTGACGCAGTTGAGCCCGCGGTTGACCTCGGCCTTGACGTCGCCGTGGGTGGCGACCACGCGGCCGTTGCGCACGGCGACGTTGATGCCGCAGCCGGTGCCGCAGTAGCGGCACGGCGCCTTGCTCCACTTCAGACCCTTGTCATCCTCGACCACCGCCTCGGCGGCGCCGCCGGGCACCGGCAGTCCGGCGGCGACGGCGGCGCTGGCAATGGCGCTGGTGCGGATGAATTCGCGACGGCTGGTGGTCATCCGGTGGACTCCTGGGTGGCAGATGCGGGGACATCGCCGGGCAGCGGCGGCCGCTCGACGTGGTGATAGACAAGGTTGACGGTGACCACGCCAGGCAGCGCCTGCAGCATGTCGATGTTGGCCATCAGGCCGGCGGTGCCGTGGCTTTCCTGCACCAGCACGCTGCGCGTGTCGTCCTGGATGGCGAGCTCGAGCCCCTCGGCCAGAGCGATGGCTTTGGCAAGCCCGGGAATCGCTTCCGGATGGTGGCGAACCAGCAGGCTGGCGAGGTGCCATTCGCGCTCGGCATCAGAGTTCATCAGCTGCTCCCTGCCGGCCGGGCGCCAGCGTGATGGCCGCCGTCGGGCAGCCGGCGACACAGGCACCGCAGCCGGTGCAGCGATCGGCAGCCACGTGCGGCACCGGGACCGTTCGCGTGGGCGGGAAGGTGATCGCCGCCTCGCCGCAGGCGTCGCGGCAGCTTGAACAGACGATGCCGCGCGCGGCCAGGCAGGCATCGCCCACCTGCGCACGCAGCGTCCAGGAAAGCCCAGTGACCGGGCCGAACGCCGAGCGGGTGCATGCCCTTGCGCAGTCACCGCAGAACGTGCATTCCCCGCGCGCCGGATCGAACTCCGGAAGCCGCCCACCCGCGGGCACCAGCACCTGCTCCGGGCACGCGGCAACACAATCCCCACAGCCCGTGCAGGCATCCACGAAGCGGGATTCATCCAGCGCCCACGGCGGGCGCAGCGGCGGCGGCGCATGCAGCCGCCCGCGCAGCAGCGCCCTGCGCCCCAGGTCGGGGGGTTTATTCATGACGGCGTCGGCGAAGGCTGCACCCATGCCTCAACCCGTGGGCGGGCCGGCGACGAACATCTGCCAGAACCACACGGCGAAGCCGTAACCACCCACCACCATCACCGACAGCACCGGAAACAGAACTACGGTGATGAACAGGAACATGTACAACTCGCGGCGCTTGCTCGACTGGCCTGTTTCCAAGGCGCGTCACTCCCTTGCGGAGGGCTGGCTGGCTGGCCCCTAGGTTAGCCCGCTGCCATGAATAGGCCAAGCGGGAATACCTCAGATATCGACCTGCGCCCCCAGCTCCACCAGGCGGTTGCCGGGAATGCGGAAGTACGCATTCGCCGGGGCCGCATTGCGATGCATGACCGCGAACAGCTTGTCGCGCCACACCGGCATGCCCACGCGCCGGCTGGCGACCACGGTCTCGCGGCCGACGAAGTACGTGGTGTCCATCGGGTCGATGTCGAGCCCTTCCATGTCGCAGCCGCGCATCAGCGCCAGCGGCACGTCGGGGATCTCCATGAAGCCGAAGCGCACCGTGACCCGGTAGAAGTCGTCGCCGATCACATGCAGCTCCAGGCGGCGCTCGCGCGGCGCGTAAGGCACGGCCAGCGTTTCGGCGGTCAGGAACAGGTTGCGCTCGTGCAGCACCTTGTTGTGCTTCAGGTTGTGCATGAAGGCGTGCGGCACCACGCCGGGATCGCTGGACATGAAGATCGCCGTGCCCGGCACGCGCACCGGCGGCGCCAGCATCAGGCCGCTGATGAAGGTGTCCAGGCGCAGGCCGCCGGCCTGCACGCCCGCGCGCAGCAGCTGGCGGCCGTGGCGCCAGGTGCGCAGCAGGGTGAACAGCACGATGCCCAGCACCAGCGGGAACCAGCCGCCCTGCATGATCTTGGCGCCGTTGGCGACCACGAACGCGAGGTCGATCACCACGAAGCCCACGCAGCAGGGCAGCACCCAGCGCCGCGCCTTCGGCCACAGCGCGCGCGCCACGATCGCCAGCAGCAGGGTGTCGATCAGCATCGTCATCGACACCGACACGCCGTAGGCCGTGGCCAGCGCCGACGAGGTGCGGAAGGTCAGCACCAGCGCGATCACGATCACCGCCATCGACCAGTTGACGGCGGGGATGTAGATCTGCCCGATGGTCTCGCTGGAGGTGTGCTTGATGTGCATGCGCGGGATGTAGCCCAGCTGCATCGCCTGGCGCGCCACCGAGAAGCCGCCGGTGATCACCGCCTGCGACGCGATCACCGTCGCCAGGGTCGCCAGCACTACCATCGGCCAGCGCCCCCACTCGGGCACGCCGATGAAGAACGGATTGCGGATCGCTTCGGGATCCTCGAGCACCAGAGCGCCCTGCCCCAGATAGTTCAGCATCAGTGCCGGCAGCACGAACCAGTACCAGCCCAGGCGGATCGGGCGCGCGCCGAAGTGGCCCATGTCGGTGTAGATGGCCTCGCCGCCGGTCACCGCCAGCACCACCGCGCCGAGGATGAACACCCCGCCCCAGCTGTGCTCGATGAAAAAGCGTGCGCCCCACCACGGGTTGATCGCTTTCAGCACCTCGGGTTCGTGCAGGATATTGAGCACGCCAAGCGCTGCCAGCACCAAGAACCAGAGGATGGTGATCGGCCCGAACACGCGCCCCACGATCCCGGAGCCGAAGCGCTGGGTGGCGAACAGCGCGCCCAGCACCAGCACCGTGATCGGCACGATCCAGTCGTCGAGTCCCGGCGCCACGACCTCAAGGCCTTCCACCGCCGACAACACGGAGATCGCCGGCGTGATCACGCCGTCGCCGAAGAACAGCGACGCGCCGAACACCCCGAAGATGCCCACCAGGTACACCGACCGCGAACCCGGCTTCAGGCTGCGCTGGGCCAGCGCCATCAGCGCCATGATGCCGCCCTCGCCCTCGTTGTCGGCGCGCATGATGATGGTGACGTACTTGAAGGTCACCACCACCGTCAGCGCCCAGAAGATCAGCGACAGGATGCCGAGCACAGTGTCGTGGTTGGCGGTCAGGCCGTAGTTCTCGCTGAAGGCCATGCGCAGCGTGTACAGCGGGCTGGTGCCGATGTCGCCGAAGACCACGCCGATGGCGCCGACCACCAGCCCGGCCAGCCCGATCCTGCCGCGGCCCTGGCCCGTGCCGTCGCCATGGGCCTGGCCGCGTCCGTCCTGTACCGGAGCGACCGGCTGGGATGTACCTGTTGACATGCGATTGGAGGCGCCGTGCCGGTTCAGCGAAGCGCGGACTGTAGCGCCTTTCGGATGATGGCTTCGGCAGTGTCGCCCTCGGCATGCGCGGTGCGCGCCATGCGCTGGGCTTCCGCCGGCTTGTAGCCGAGCTGCTGCAGGGCCACCGTGGCCTCGCTCAGCGGATCGGCCGCCACGCCGGCCATCGGCATCGCGATCGCACCGCCCATGATCGCCTCGGCGCGGTCGCGCAGTTCGACCACGATGCGCTCGGCGGTCTTCTTGCCGATGCCCGGGATCCGGGTCAGCGCGCTCACGTCGCCAGCCTGTACCAGGCGCGCGAACTCCTCGACGCTGGCGCCGGACAGGATTGCCAGCGCGATCTTCGCGCCGATGCCGGTCACCCGCTGCACGTCGCGGAACAGGCGACGCTCGGCCTCGGACGCGAAGCCGTACAGCGACACCGAATCGTCCTTCTGCGCGTAGTGCGTGAACAGGGAGACTTCCTTGCCCAGCACCGGCAGCTCGTAGAAGGTGCTCATCGGCGCCTCCAGCTCATAGCCGACGCCGTTGACGTCCAGCACCAGCCACGGCGGCGATTTGTGCGCCAGCAGGCCCCTGAGGCGTCCGATCATCTGCGGCTCCAGGCCAGTCGTGCATCGATGCCCATCCGCTGCGCGCTGGCACGGGTATGGGCGTGGGTGATGGCGATGGCCAGCGCGTCGGCGGCGTCCGCCTGCAACCGGCCCTTGAGTCCAAGGATGGCGCCGACCATGTGCTGCACCTGGACCTTGTCCGCGGCGCCGCTGCCGACAAGGGCCAGCTTCACCTGGCGCGCCCCGTACTCGCTCACCGGCAGGTCGTGCATGACCACCGCGCAGATCGCCGCGCCGCGCGCCTGGCCGAGCTTGAGCGCGGAGTCCGCGTTCTTCGACACGAACACCTGCTCGATTGCCACCTCGTCCGGGCGATGTTCCTCGATCACGGCGCGCAGCCCGTCCAGCAGCCTGCGCAGGCGCAGCGGCAGGTCGCCGGGCGCCGCCGCGGCGCGGGCGAGCAGGTCCAGCGGCGCGTGGAACACGTGGGTGCAGCGGCCGGCGGCGTCGACGTCGATGATGCCGACGCCGGTGCGCTGCGAGCCCGGGTCGATGCCGAGGATCCTGGTCACGGGTACAGCTTACGCGTACGCGTCGTCGCCGAGCTCGGCGTTGGAGTACACGGCCTGCACGTCGTCGATGTCCTCGAGCCAGGCCAGCAGCTTGACCACCTGCTGCGCGGTCTCGCCTTCCACCGCCACGTCGTTGTCGGCGCGCATGGTGACCTCGGCATGTCCCGCCGCGACCCCGGCGGCGGCCATGGCGTCGCGTACCGCGCTGAAATCCTCGGGACTGGTGAGCACGTCGATGGCGCCGTCGTCGGGATAGACCACGACGTCATCGGCACCGGCCTCGATCGCGGCGTTGGTGACCGCCTCCTCGTCCGCGCCGGCGTCGTAGCGGAGGATGCCCTGCTTGCGGAACATGAAGGCCACCGAGCCGTCGGTGCCGAGGTTGCCGCCGAACTTGCCGAAGGCATGGCGCACGTCGGCGACGGTGCGGACCTTGTTGTCGGTCAGGCAGTCGACGATCACGGCGACGCCGCCCGGGGCATAGCCCTCGTAGCGGATTTCTTCGTAGTCGACGCCTTCGAGCTCACCGGTGGCCTTCTTGACCGCGCGTTCGATGACTTCCTTGGTCATGTTGGCGGCAAGCGCCTTGTCGATGCCGCTGCGCAGGCGCGGATTTCCCCCGGGGTCTCCACCGCCGGCGCGCGCGGCGACCGAGATCTCGCGGATCAGCTTGGTGAAGACCTTCCCGCGACGCGCGTCTTCTGCGTTCTTGCGGGTTTCGATGGAGGGACCCCTGCCCATGCGTATTACCCATCCTGAAAGTGATTGCAGCGCCCGATTTTACCCCTTTCCCAACTCGCCGAAGGCGCGCGGTACGGCGGGCCGGTGGGTACTCCGTGGGCTGTCCCGCTGCGCGGGCCTTTATGCCCACTGCGCACCCCCCAACCCGCCTTGCAGCGCCTTCCCCGCGGCCTGCCGGAAAGCAACAGCTCGCATCGTCGGCCCTGCCGTTGTAGGAGCAGCTATAGCTGCGATTCCCACATGTCGCGTCATCTCGCCGAAGGCGCGCGGTGCGGCGGGCCGGTGGGTACTCCGTGGGCTGTCCCGCTGCGCGGGCCTTCATGCCCACTGCGCACCCCCCAACCCACCTTGCAGCGCCTTCCCGCAGCCCGCCGAAAAGGTCAAAAGCACGGCGCCTTTGCTCTTCCTACCCCCCACCGCGCTGATGGCAGCGGAGGGTGGGCGGGTATTCCGCCGGCAATAAGGAGCAGCCCCACCGCGACGCCGGCGGAGTACCCGCCCACCCTCCGCCCCCGCCAGCCGCCCCGCCAGCCCCCCCCGCATCAGCCCGGGAAACGACCATCCCGGAGGAAGCCGACCGCCTGGCGTGCTGCTTCGGCCGAGAACAGCAGCCCGCTGTGCGAGGCATCGACGATGACATGGTCGGTAAGTCCCGGGACGCGGGTTTCCTCCATCGCCACGGTGCCGTCGTGGGCGCCCTCGAAGCGCGCAACAAGCGCGCCGAGTCCGCGCGGGCGATTGCCGGCGATCATGCCGACCTCAACGCCGGCGGGCAGGGTCGTGCAGCCGCTGCGCAGGAGCGCCGCGCTGCGGCCGAGATAGAGCGTGGTCAGGGCATGGCGCGAGAGACGTTTGGCCACGCCGCTGCCGCAAAGCGGCGTGCCCAGGCAGACCACGCGCGCGACCGGCAGCGATGGCTCCGCGCGCAATGCTTCCAACGCCATCAGGCCGCCGAGGCTGTGGGCCACGATGTGGGTCGGTGGTCCGTTACGGAGGAGTTCGCGCACGCTCCCGACCGCGGCCCCGGTGCTGCCGATAATGCTGCGGTAACCGAGGATCGCAGTCGTCCAGCCCGCGGACCGCAGCTGCGAAGCGAAGCGCCGCATGGCCAAGGGCGGCATCCACAGGCCGTGGAGCAGGAGGACCTGGCGGACCGCCGGTGTTCCCGTGGATTTCGCCGCGGATGATTCAGGCGCCATCGGAACGGCCATCGCGGCCATGACCGCTCCCACCAGGATCCGGGCGCGATGCGACGCGGCGCAGGATGAACTCGCGGTCCAGGACGCGGCCGACGGGGAACAGGTATTCGCCCACGGCTTCGAAACCCCTGCGGGCATAGAAGCGCTGGGCGCCGAAGTTCTCCGACCACACGCCGATCCACAGCGTGCAGGGGCCGTTGCGCTGCAGCCAGTCCATGACGGCGTCGAACATGCGCGCGCCCCAGCCGCCGTTCTGGTGGGTGGCCATCAGGTACAGGCGCTTGAGTTCGCCGTCGCCGGGCGCGACGTCGGGGTGCGGCAGGCCGCAGGGCCCGGCGGCGGCGTGGCCGACGGCTTCGCCCTCGTCTTCAAGCAGCCAGACCGCGTAGTCGGGGTGCGAGAGGATCACGCGCTGGCGCTCGACCGCATAGGCCTCGTCGATGAAGGCCTGCAGGTCCTCGGGCGGATACAGATGGCCGAAGGTTTCGGTGAAGCTGCGCGCCGCCAGGCTGGACAGCGTCGCGGCGTCTTCGGGGGTGGCTCGGCGGATGGTCGGGGCCATGTCGTATTCCTCCCTGGTGCAGGAGCGGCTATCGCCGCGACCCGTGCCTGGCGGGCTCCGGGGTGGGCGGATCGCAGCTATCGCTGCTCCCACAGGAGTGCCTGGTGCGGGCTTTTGAGTGCCTGGTGCGGGCTTTTGTGGGAGCCGCTATAGCGGCGAATCGCTGATGCGGCGCTCCCACAGGGCAAGGGCCGCAGCCGCAGCTGCTTCTACTCGGAGGGGCGCACGGAGATGTGGAGTTCGCGCAGTTGGGGGTCGTCGATCGGCGACGGCGCGCCGGTCATCGGGCACTGCGCGCCGGTGGTCTTGGGGAAGGCGATGACGTCGCGGATCGACTCGGTGCCGGCCATCAGCGCGGCGATGCGGTCGATGCCGAAGGCGATGCCGCCGTGCGGCGGCGCGCCGTACTTCAGCGCGTCGAGCAGGAAGCCGAACTTCGCCTCCGCCTCGTCTGCGCCGATGCCCAGCAGCTCGAACACCGCCGACTGCATCTGCGGCCGATGGATGCGGATCGAGCCGCCGCCGATCTCGTTGCCGTTGAGCACCATGTCGTAGCCGCGGCTGGTGGCGGTGCGGGCGTTGGCGCGCAGGTCGTCGACGTCGTCCACCGCGGGCGCGGTGAAGGGGTGGTGCAGGGCCACGTAGCGCTGCGCCTCGTCGTCGAACTCGAACATCGGGAAGTCGGTGACCCACAGCGGTTTCCAGCCGGCCTCGACCAGGCTGAAGTCCTTGCCGGCCTTCAGGCGCACCGCGCCCATGAAGTCGCTGACCGTGTTGTAGGCGCCGGCGCCGAAGAACACGATGTCGCCCCTGCCCGCGCCGACGTGTGCCAGCAGCGCGGCGAACGCCGCCTCGTCGAAGAACTTCGCCACCGGCGAATTCACCGCGCCGTCCTCGGACAGCTTGGCGTAGGCCAGGCCCTTGGCGCCGTACTTCGCCGCGTGCGCCGCGTACTCGTCGATCTGCTTGCGCGACAGCGACGCGCCACCCGGGATGCGCAGCGCGCACACGCGCATGCCGTCGACGCCGGCAACGTCGGTGAATACCTTGAACTGCGAATCCTTCACCAGGTCATCGACGTCCACCAGCTCCAGCGCGATGCGCAGGTCCGGCTTGTCGGAGCCGTAGCGGCGCATGGCCTCGTGCCAGGTCATGCGCGGGAAGGCGCCGAGCTCGACGTCCATCACCTCGCGAAACACGTCCTGCATCATCTGTTCAACCGTGCCCTGCACCGCGGCTTCGTCCACCCACGCAAATTCGATGTCGAGCTGGGTGAATTCCAGCTGGCGGTCGGCGCGCAGGGCCTCGTCGCGGAAGCAGCGCGCGATCTGGTAGTAGCGGTCGAAGCCGGCCACCATCAGGATCTGCTTGAACAGCTGCGGGCTCTGCGGCAGCGCGTAGAACTCGCCGGGATGCATGCGCGCGGGCACCAGGAAGTCGCGCGCGCCCTCGGGCGTGGCCCTGGTCAGGATCGGCGTCTCGATGTCCTGGAAGTCGCGCGCGTCCAGCCAGCGCCGCAGCGCGGCCACGAGCTTCGTGCGCGTGCGCATCCGGCGCTGCATTTCCGGCGTGCGCAGGTCCAGGTAGCGGTACTTCAGGCGGATGTCCTCGCCCGGGTTCTCGTGCGCGTGGAAGGGCAGCGGCTCGGCCTTGTTCAGCACTTCGATCGCGGTCGCCACCACTTCCACCTGGCCGGTGGGAATCTTCGGGTTCACCGACTGGCGGCGGCGCACGGTGCCGGTCACGCGCAGGCAGTCCTCGTAGCCGACCTTCGCCGCGGTCGCGACCACGCCGGCATTGCCCTCGGCGTCCGACGGCTCGGCCACCACCTGCACGATGCCCTCGTGGTCGCGCAGGTCGATGAAGCACAGGCCGCCGAGGTCGCGGGCAACGTCGGCCCAGCCGCAGAGGGTGACGGTCTGGCCGACCATCGACTCGTCGATCAAGCCGCAGAAATGGGTGCGCATGTGGACTCCGGACGCGGGAAACGGGCCGCCGGAAGGCGGAGCCGCCTAGTTTAACTGTGGGAGCGGCCTGTTGACTGTGGGCACGGCTTGTTGACTGTGGGAGCGGCCATGGCCGCGATTGGCCGCGGAGAATCCTTCGCCGCTATAGCGGCTCCCACAAGAGCGGCTCCCACACAAAGGCGGCTCCCACCAAGGCAGGAGTCATGCCGGACCGGCTAAGCTTCGGGGTCCGCTTCCACCCCACGCCTCTCCCGCATCGACACTTCGCGTGCCCCCGCCCCCGCGGTCCGCTCCGACATGATCGCCACCGTCCGCCCGCTGGCTGCCCTGCTCGCAGGCGCGGCGCTGCTGCTGATGGGCGCCGGGCTGTTGAGCACGCTGCTGGCCGTGCGCGGGCGGATCGAGGGCTATGACGACCAGGTCCTGGGCCTGGTCATGTCGGCCTACTTCGCCGGCTTCTTCCTGGGCACGTATGCCGCGCCCGGGCTGATCCAGCGGATCGGCCACATCCGCGCGTTCGCCTTCTATTCCGCGCTGTGCGCCGCCACCGTGCTGCTGCATCCGGTCCTGGTCTCGCCCTGGGCCTGGGGCCTGCTGCGGCTGTTGACCGGGGTCGCGCTGGTCGGGCTGTACACGGTGATCGAGAGCTGGCTCAACGTGCAGGCGCCGCCCGGGCAGCGCAGCCAGGTGTTCGCGATCTACATGGCGGTGAACCTGTTCGCGCTGGCGGCGGGCCAGTGGTTCATCGGCGTCGCGCCGGCGGAGGGCTTCATGCTCTTCAGCCTGGTCGCGATCCTGATCTGCCTGGGCGCGCTGCCGGTCACGGCCAGCCGGATGGTCCAGCCCGAGCTGCCGCCGATGCCGCGGCTGGCGCTGAAGGCGCTGTTCCGCGCGGCGCCCGCCGCCACCTTCGGCGCCCTGCTGGCCGGGATGACGCTGGGCGGCTTCTGGGGCCTGGCCGCGGTCTATGCCACCCGCATCGGACTGGATGTCACCGGCGTGGCGCTGCTCATGAGCGTGACCATCATCGGCGGCGCGGCGCTGCAGTGGCCGATCGGCCGCTTCTCCGATGGCGGCGACCGCCGCACCACGCTGGTCGTGGTCTGCGTGCTGGCCGCCGGCACGGCGCTGGCGATGATGCTGCCGTTCGGGCAGTCCGGCCTGCCGCTGTACGCGCTGTGCTTCTGCTTCGGCGGCCTGGCATTCGCGATCTATCCGATCTGCATGGCGCACCTGCTCGATCACCTGCCGCCGGAAAGCACTTTGGCCGCGGGCAGCAGCCTGCTGCTGCTGAACGGCGTGGGCTCGGCGATCGGCCCGGCGGTTGCGGGCGTGGCGATGACCCGCTTCGGCCCCGAGGCGCTGCCGGCGTTCTATGCCGCCACGCTGGCCCTGGTCGCGCTGGTTGCCGGCGGCAGGCGCCTGCTGCGCCATCGCGACAACGACCACCCCTCCGCGTTCCACGTCATGCTGCGGACCACGCCGACCGCGTTCGAGCTGCTGCCGGATGCCGACGCAACGGCCGCGGACAGCGAGGGCGATCGCAACGACGCCGACCGCGCCAAGGCGCCGTCCGTCAGGACGGATGCCTGAGCGGAGCGCCCGCCGGGTCGCCGTGACCTTCGCCAGCCGCGATTTGACCGTCGGCGATCTGGCCACCGGACCGTTCGCCAGCCGCCCCATCCGCGATCGCCACCTGCACCCTGGCGCCTGCGGCCGGAGGCGTCCCGGGCAACGCGCTTCCGCCCTCGCCCTCGCCCTCGCCCTCGCCCAGGGCATCGGCCAAGGCCTCGCCGCGCGCCAGTGCCAGCGCCTCATCCGCCGGATCGACGTCGAACGGCGCCTTCAACAGCAGCGACGGCAGCAGCGTGTTGATCGCGGTGTAGAGAAGCAGCGCGCCGTACATCACCGGCGGCAGGTCGAAGCGCTGGTACAGGATCCCCGCCAGCACCAGGGTGAACACCAGCGTCGGCGCCAGCGCCACCGAGACCTTCAGCGTCCCCGCGTGCGCCTCGCGGAACATCACCCGCCGCTGCAGCCAGACCACGCCGATGCGCAGCGGCAGCACCACCATCGTCAGCACCACGCCCAGCAGCACCGCCTCCCACGACAGCGCCTCGCGCGGGATCCCGGTCCCGGCGTGGAAGAAGTAGAACGGCACGAAGAAGCTCGCGAACAGGCGCAGCGCATGGATGTTGTCGTCAGAGGCCAGCCGCGGCATCCGCACGCGCAGCAGCCGCGCCACCAGGCCGGCGATGAAGGCGCCGACCAGGTAGTACACGCCCATCGAATAGGTGATGTAGGCGGCAACCATGCCCACCATCACCAGCAGCGAAAACTCCGAGCCGGGCGCGTGCGGAACCACCCAGCGCCCGAGCGCGATGAACAGCAGCGGCAGGCCCACCAGCATCGCCAGCAGCACGCCGGTATTGATCGCCATCGCGGACGTATCGCCGGCCTGCAGCACCACGAACAGCGCCGCCAGCGCCAGCAGCTCGCCGGCGATGGCCTTGCTGGTCACCCAGAAGCGCTCGGCCTCGTCCAGCCCCAGGCGTTCGAGGGTGTCGAGGATGAAGCCGGTGGACGGGGTCAGCACCGCCAGCGCCAGCAGGGTCGCGGCCTGCCAGTTGAGGTCGAGGTAGCGCCAGGCCAGCCATGCCGCTCCGGCCAGGGTCGCGCAGCGAATGACGAGGTGGACGATGAGGGGGCCGGCGCCCTTGCGCAGCTCGCGCGGGTCGACTTCCAGGCCGGCGAAAAGAAACAGCGAAGAAATGCCCAGCGTGGACAGCAGCACCAGCACCGGGTCGTGCACGCGATCGCCGAAGGCCAGCATCGCCAGCAGCCCGAACAGCAGGCAGGTCAGCGGCGCCGGCAGCTTCCAGCGCTGCAGCACCCGGGGCACCACCAGCAGGCCGAAGATCAGGATGAGATACAGCAGTTCCCGGGTCATGGCCGGTTACGGCTTTGCCGGCGGAGGAGTGGTGCCTGAAGACGGGGTGGCGGGGGCCTTCGCGGCCGGAGCCTTGGCGGGCGCGTCCTTCGCGGGCGTCGCGGCGGCGGCGGGCGTGACGGCGGGCGTGGCATCCGCCTTGCCGGCACCTTCCCCGCCCTCGGCCAGGTTGCGCTTCCTGTCGCCGTCCTTCTTGAAGTCGGTCTCGTACCAGCCGCTGCCCGCCAGCCGGAACGACGGCGCGGTCAGCTGGCGGCCGACCTCGCCCACGGCGCCGCACTCCGGGCACGTGTCCGGATCGGCATCCGAGAGCTTCTGCAGGCGGTCGAAAGCGTGGCCGCAGGCGGCGCAGCGAAAGGCATAGATGGGCATGGTCGGTGACTGGCAAGGGCGGGAACTGCGCGCAGTTTGAGGCCAGCCCCCGACAAATCAAGCTGTGCGCCCGCTGGCGGCTCCTTGAGAGCCGCCTTCATCGACGAATCAACGGCCTACTTGTGAAAGCCCCGTAGTGGCCAATCGCGGCCGTGGCCGCTCCCACAAGAGCGCGCCACGGCGGGGTTGCATGGCTTTTGTGGGAGCCGCGCCACGGCGGGGTCGCATGGCTTTTGTGGGAGCTGCGCCACGGCGGGGTCGCATGGCTTTTGTGGGAGCGGCCATGGCCGCGATGGCGGCCACGGCCGGCTTCCACGGCTGGCCGCGCCGCAACAGCGGCGCGACCCGGTCAGTCGGTCGCGCCCCAGGGCGCCGGCGGCTCGGCCACCGGGGTCGTCAGGTCGAATTCGACCTGGAACATGCGCCCGCCCGGACGCGAAAGCTCGTACAGGAAGCGGCTGTCGGGCTCGATCTCCATCGCCCAGGTGTTGGTGGTGGAGACGTCGGCACCGGTGCGGCCGAACAGCTCGATCGACTCGGCGTCCACCGGGAACTCCTGGCGCACGGCGGTGCCCGCGGTGGCGGTCTCGCCGCCGTACATGGTCTGTTCGTCGGAGCTGCCGTCTTCGTGGCGGTGGTCGTGCTTCAGGCGCAGGCCGTCACCGGTGCGGGTCAGCACCCAGGTGCGGGAATGGTCGTCGCCGACGTGGAAGGGCACGCGCAGCCCGCGGGTCGGGTCGTCGCAGCCGCGCACGTGCATCACCAGGTCCTTGCCCTCGAAGGCGTCGGGTTCGGGCGAAGCGGGCTCGTTGGCGACGATGCGGCCGGCGAAGGCCTGGCCGCAGTGGCTCGCGAGCGCGGCCAGGAAGGCGTCGGCGGGGGCGGCGTCGGGCACCGGCGCGTCGAGCGCCTCGGCGGGCGCAGCGTCGATGCCGGCGTCGGCAGCAGGCGCCTGGTCGGCGGAGGGAGCACAGGCGGCCAGGGCCACGAGCGCGGCGGAAAGCGCGGAGAGTCGGATGATGGTCATCCGGACACCCTAACCGCCGCGCCCGCGGCGGCGCAAACCGCTACTTGTCCTTTGGCTGCCGGTAGACCAGCACCGGGATTGCCGAGTGCGTCAGCACCTTCAGCGTCTCGCTGCCGAGCAGCAGCCCGCCGAGTCCGCGGCGGCCGTGCGAGGCCATCGCGATCAGGTCGCAGCCGGCCTCGTTGGCGGCCTCGATGATCGCCTCCCAGGCATGCTCGCTCTCGACCATGCGCGTCTGGCAGGGCACGCCCAGCGCCTTCGCGCGCTCCTCGGCCTGCGCCAGGCGACGCGCGCCTTCTTCACGGGCGATCGTGCCGTAGGCCTCATAGCCACCGGCCAGCTGTTCGCCGGTCACGCCATAGATGCGGAGCGGCGTGGTCACGGTGAAGAAGGTCACGTTCGCACCCACCTCCTTCGCGAACGCCAGGCCCTGGTCGATGGCCGCAAGCGAGAGGTCCGAACCGTCGGTCGGGATCAGTATCTGCTTGTACATGGCATTCCACTCCGCTGCGATCGCCTTCAGGATGCGAAGGGATGCCGGCACAAGGCGCCATCCCGCGCCCTCCCGACACCCCGGATGGATGCACTATAGGGCCAATGCTCCGGCGCTATCCCGCGGCGTCGCGGGCGTACAGCTCAAGCAGGGCCTCTTCGGCTTGCGCAAGCGCGCCGACCAGGGCCGCGCGACGCTGCGCCGACTCGGCGGCGCGCGCCGGGGCATCGGAACCTTCGTGGAAGGCAGGGTCGGCAAGGCGGGCGTCGATTTCGGCGATTCCATCCTCGATCGCTGCGACCTCCGCCTCGGCCTTCGCCAGCTTGTGCGGATTGCCCTTCGCCGCTGGCGCCTTGGGCGCGGATGGCGGGGGCTGGGCGGGTTCCACGCCCTGTTCCGCCCCGGCCAGCGGCACCGCACCGGCCGACTTCGCATCCTGCGGCCGCGAGCGCAGCCACGCCGCATAGTCGTCAAGGTCGCCATCGAAGGGACGCACCACGCCTTCGGACACGCGCCAGTAGGTATCGGCAACCAGGCCGATCAGGTGGCGGTCGTGCGAGACCAGAACGATCGCACCCGGGAAATCGGCCAACGCCTCGGCCAGGGCCTCGCGCATTTCAAGATCGAGATGGTTGGTGGGTTCGTCCAGCAGCAGCACGTTGGGCTGGCGCCAGGCGATCAGCGCCAGCGCCAGGCGCGCGCGCTCGCCGCCGCTGAAGCCGTCGATGGATTCGAAGGCGCGGTCGCCGGGGAAGCTCCACTTGCCCATGAAATTGCGGAAGTCCTGGGTCGAGGCATTCGGCGAAAGCTCGCGCAGGTGATCGATCGGCGAGGTGCCGGCGACCAGCGCTTCGACCGTGTGCTGGGCGAAGTAGCCGATGCGCAGGTCCGGGTGGGCATAGCGCTCGCCGGTCAGCAGCGGGAGGTCACCGACCAGCGATTTCACCAGCGTCGACTTGCCCGCGCCGTTGGGGCCGAGCAGGCCGATGCGGTCGCCGGCCTCGAGGCCGAAGTTGGCATCCCGGAGGATCACCGTGGCCGCCCCCCCAGTAGGAGCAGCTATAGCTGCGATCGGCATCTCCCCGGTGGCCCGGGTCGCAGCTATAGCTGCTCCTACAGAAGGCGCCGCGGCGCCCGGGTAGCCGCAGTCGGCGTGGTTCAGGCGCAGCAGCGCATGCGGCAGCCGCGCCGGCGCGGGGAAATCGATGCGCACGTCGCGCTCGGCGCGCACGGCTTCGGTATCGGCCATCTTCGCCAGGCGCTTGACCCGCGACTGCGCCTGCTTGGCCTTGGCGGCGCTGGCGCTGAAGCGGTCGATGAAACTCTGCAGGTGGGCGCGCTCGGCCTGGGTCTTCTCGTGGGTGATCTGCTGCAGGCGCAGCTGCTCGGAGCGCTGCCGTTCAAAGGAGGTGTAGTTGCCGATGTACAGCTTGGCCTTGCCGCCGTGCAGGTGCAGGGTGTGGGTGTTGACGTTGTCGAGGAACTCGCGGTCGTGCGAGATCAGCAGCAGGGTGCCCTGGTACTTCATCAGCCACTGTTCGAGCCACAGCACGGCGTCGAGGTCGAGGTGGTTGGTGGGCTCGTCGAGCAGCAGCACGTCGGACGGCGTCATCAGCGCGCGCGCCAGGTTCAGGCGCACCCGCCAGCCGCCGGAGAAGCTCGCCACCGGGCGCTGCTGGGCCTCGCCCGGGAAGCCCAGGCCGTGCAGCAGCTTGCCGGCGCGCGCGGCGCCGTCGTAGCCGCCGACCTCTTCCAGCGTCTGGTGCGCCTCGGCCACGGCCTCCCAGTCCTCAGCGGCGAAGGCGTTGGCCTCGGCCTGCAGCGCGGCGTGCACGGCCTGGTCGCCGGCCAGCACGAAGTCGATGGCCGGGTCCGGCAGCGAGGGCATTTCCTGGGCGATCGAGGCGATGCGCAGGCGCGAGGGCAGGTCGAGGTCGCCGCGGTCGGCCTCGACCTCGCCGCGCACGGCGGCGAACAGCGAGGACTTGCCGGTGCCGTTGCGGCCGACCACGCCGACCCGCCAGCCGGCGTGCAATGACAGGTCGACATCGGACAGGAGCAGGCGTTCGCCGCGGCGGAGGGCGAAATTGCGGAAAGAGATCATTCGCACAGTTTACCGGGCTGCACGCCCGGGCCCGCGTGCGGTAACGTCGGGACTGCGCCTCATGGCGCGTCGGGGAGGGTACCGGGAATGGCGATCCAGCTCAGCACCCAGGTGGCGGCATGGCTGCACTCGCAGGTGGTGGCGGGTGCGCCCTTTGCAGCCGTGCAGGGCGCGCTGGCGCGGCAGGGCTTCAGCGAAGTCCAGGTGCGCAAGCTCTACAACGCGGTATTGACCGACCCCGACGGCTTCAAGGCCGGGTTCTCGCGGGTGCACGCCGGCCAGCCCCAGGTGGAGCACAAGCTGCCCGCAGGCCTCGTGGAAGCGCCGGTCGCGGCCCCTGGCGCGGCAAAAAAGCAGCCCCCCTTCCTGCCCGTGGCGGCCATCGCCGACGACATCGGCCACGGCATCGCCTGCGACCACGGCGAAGTCCGGATCGCCTTCCGCTGCCGGCGCCCGCACGTGGTGCTGCTTGAAAACGTCTTCAGCCACGAAGAATGCGACGCGCTGGTGGCCGAAGCCCTGCCGCGCCTGGAACGCGCCGCCGTGGTCGATTCCGAGCGCGGCGGCGCGCACATCGACGGCCGCCGCACCAGCGAGCTCACCTCGCTTGCCCGCGGCGCGTCGCCGCTGGTGTCGCGCATCGATGCCCGCATCGAACAGATCACCGGCGTGCCGGTGGCCAACGGCGAGCCGCTCCAGGTCATGCGCTACGGCGTGGGCGCCGAATACCAGCCGCACTTCGACTACTTCGATCTCGGGCAGCCAGGCCAGGCCTCCTACCTGGCCGTGGGCGGGCAGCGCGTCTCGAGCCTGGTGGTCTACCTCAACGACGTCGAGGCCGGCGGCGAGACCACCTTCCCCGACAGCGGCCTGTCGATCACGCCGCGCAAGGGCAGCGCCGTCTATTTCGCCTACACCGACGCGCAGTCGCGCACCGACCCGCTGTCCTTCCACGCCGGCGCCCCCGTCGCCCGCGGCGAGAAATGGATCGCCACGCGCTGGATGCGCGAGCGCCCCTACCCCTGAGCCCTTCCCTGTCACTGTCACAAGGATCCGACCATGAAGCCCGCCCCCCTGGCCATCGCCCTGCTTGCCGCCCTCGCCCCCGCACTTGCCGCCCACGCGCAGGAGTCGCCCCAGCCGCGGCGCGACGCCACCAATCTCGACAACATCATCGTCACCGGCACCCGCGTGACCGACCGCACCGTGGCCGAATCGCAGTCACCGATCGACATCATCGGCAGCGATGCGCTGCAGGCGACCGGCACCACCGAGCTCGCCACCGCGCTTGCGCGCGCCCTGCCTTCGCTCAACTTCCCGCGCCCGGCGCTGACCGACGGCACCAGCGCCATCCGCCCGGCGCAGCTGCGCGGACTGGCCCCGGACCAGGTCCTGGTGCTGGTCAACGGCAAACGCCGCCACGCCTCCTCGCTGCTCAACCTCAACGGCACCATCGGCCGCGGCTCGGCGCCGGTGGACCTCAACACCATCCCGATCTCGGCGATCGAGCGCGTGGAAGTGCTGCGCGACGGCGCGTCCGCGCAGTACGGCTCCGACGCCATCGCCGGCGTGGTCAACGTGGTGCTGAAGGGCGCATCGGAAGGCGGCAGCCTGTCGCTCAGCCACGGCCAGTACTCCGCCGGAGACGGCGCCCAGACCCAGCTTGCCGGCGATGCCGGCGTGGCCCTGGGCGCGGGCCGCGGCTTCCTGCACCTTTCGGGCCAGGTCAACCGGCAGGACCGCACCAACCGCGCGCGCCCCTTCGCGGGCACGCCGGCGCCGAACCAGCCGGAGTTGGGGCAGAAGGCCTTCGTGATCGGTGACCCGGAAGTCGATGCCGCCGCGGCGTCGTTCAACGCCGGTTTCGACATCAGCGAGACGCTCTCGCTGTACGCCTTCGGCACCATCAGCAACCGCGACATCACCTCGTTCGCGTTCTTCCGCGCGCCGGGCAACCCGAGCCAGAACATCCCCTCCATCCATCCCGACGGCTTCCTGCCCGAGATCAACAACGTCTCGCGCGACCGCGCCATCGTCGCCGGCCTGACGGGCACGTTCGGCGAAGCCTGGGACTGGGACCTGAGCTTCAACCACGGCTACAACAACCTCGAGTTCTTCACCCGCAACACCCTCAACGCCAGCATCGGCGCCGACTCGCCGACCTCGTTCTACGACGGCGCGCTGGAGACCACGCAGAACATCGCCAACTTCGACCTCAGCCGGCAGCTGGACTGGGGCCTGGCGTATCCGGTCGCGCTGGCGATGGGCGTCGAGTTCCGCAACGAGAAGTGGAACCAGTCGCCGGGCGAGTACGGCTCGTACGGGCAGCCCGACTTGAGCCGGCCGGGCGGCGCGCAGGGCTTCGGCGGCTTCGCACCCGGCGTGTCCGGCGCCTACTCGCGCGACAGCCACGCGGTCTACGCCAGCCTCGAGGCCGACCTCACGGAAAAGTTCTCCGGCGGCATCGCCGGGCGCTACGAGGACTATGACGACTTCGGCAGCCAGGCCTCGGGCAAGCTGTCGGGGCGCTATGCCTTCACCGACGCGGTCGCGCTGCGCGGCACGGTGTCCAGCGGTTTCCGCGCGCCGTCGCTGGCGCAGCAGTACTTCCAGACCGTCAGCACCCTGTTCCTGCCCGGCATTCCGGATCCGTTCGAGGTCCGCACCTTCCCCGCGTCCAGCGCCGTGGCGCAGGCCTTCGGCGCCGAAGCGCTGCAGCCGGAGGAATCGCTGTCCTACAGCCTGGGCCTGGTGCTGCAGCCCGTGGACAGGCTCTACGTCACCGTCGACGCGTACCACATCGAGGTCGACGACCGCATCGCGCTGTCGTCCAACCTCACCGGCGACGCGGTCCGCGCGCTGCTGGAATCACGCGGCATCTTCGGCGTCAACGGCGGCCGCTATTTCACCAATGCGATCGACACCCGCACGCAGGGCATCGACGTGGTCGCCAGCTACGGCATCGAGCTCGGCGCCGGCATGCTCGACCTGACCGCCGGCTACAACTACACCGACACCGAGATCACCCGCATCGCGCCCAATCCCGACGAACTGGAGCAGGCCGGGCTGAACCTCGAGCGCATCGACCGCACCGAGATCGGGCGCGTCGAGGACGGCTTCCCGAACACCAAGCTGCTGCTGGCAGGCACCTGGGCGCTGGAGGCGTGGGACTTCACCCTGGCGGCCACCCGCTACGGCAGCGTCACCAGCCGCTCGGCCAACAGCGCCAACGACCAGACCTATGACGCCAAGTGGCTGCTCGACGCGTCGGCGGCCTACCGGATGAACGCCTGGACCTTCACCCTCGGCGCCGACAACCTGCTCAACGAGTACCCGGACGAGAACATCTTCGCCAACTCCACCAACGGCCAGTTCCCGTACAGCAACCTGTCGCCGTTCGGGTTCAACGGCGCCTACGTGTACGGCAAGATCGGCTACGCCTGGTAGCCGAAGGAAGGCCCACAAGGACGGCCCCCCCGTCCTTGTGGGAGCGGCTACAGCCGCGATTTGGATCTGCCGGATAGCGGCTGTAGCCGCTCCCACATTGGCTCTATCCTGTCGCGACCCCCAGCGGACACGCGAATGCCGCACCACACCGAACTCATCGCGATCCTGACCGTCGGATTCGTGCTGGCCTATGTCCTGGGCCTGGCCGCGCATCGCGTGCGCCTGTCGCCGCTGGTGGGCTACCTGGTCGCCGGCATCATCGCCGGGCCGTTCACGCCGGGCTTCGTCGGCGACCAGGAATTGGCGCCGCAGCTGGCCGAGATCGGCGTGATCCTCTTGATGTTCGGCGTCGGCCTGCACTTCTCCATCCGCGACCTGATGGCGGTGAAGCACATCGCCATCCCCGGCGCCGTGGTGCAGATCAGCGTGGCCACCCTGCTCGGCTGGGGCCTGGCCGCGCTGATGGGCTGGCCGACGCTGCAGGGCATCGTGTTCGGGTTCTCGCTGGCAACCGCGAGCACGGTGGTGCTGCTGCGGGCCATGGAGCAGCGCCGGCTGCTGGAAACCACGCGCGGCCGGATCGCGGTGGGCTGGCTGATCGTCGAGGACCTGGCCTGCGTCATCGCCCTGGTGCTGATGCCGGCGATCGCGAGCGTCTACGGCAGTGCCGGCGGCGAACCGGTGGGCACCACCACCCTCTTGGTCGCCATCGGCAAGACCCTGGTGCAGGTGGCGCTGTTCGTGGCGGTGATGCTGGTGGTCGGGCGGCGGGTGATCCCGTGGATGCTCGAGCGCACCGCGGGCACCGGCTCGCGCGAACTGTTCACGCTGGCGGTGCTGTCGATCGCGCTCGGCATCGCACTGGGCTCGGCGGAGCTGTTCGGAGTGTCGTTCGCGCTCGGTGCGTTCTTCGCCGGCATGCTGCTCAACGAGTCCGAGCTCAGCCACAAGGCGGCGCAGGACTCACTGCCGATGCGCGACGCGTTCGCGGTGCTGTTCTTCGTGTCGGTGGGCATGCTGTTCGACCCGATGATCCTGGTGCGCGAACCGCTGCTGGTGCTGGCCGCGACCTTCATCGTGATGTTCGGCAAGTCGGCGGCGGCGTACCTGATCGTGCGCGCCTTCGGGCATCCGAAATCCACCGCGCTGACCATTTCGGCGAGCCTGGCGCAGATCGGCGAGTTCGCCTTCATCATCGCGGCGCTGGGCGTCATCCTCGGGATCCTGCCGGAAGAAGGCCAGGACCTGGTGCTGGCCGCCGCGCTGATCTCGATCATGCTCAACCCGCTGTCGTTCGCCGTGGTCGACCGCTGGCTGGCGCGACAGGACGCGACGGCCGACGCCGCGGCTGCCACCGCCACCGCGCGCGCCGTGGCCGCCGACGCCGCCAGCCATCACCTTCCGGAGTCGCTGTCGGGGCACGCCATCGTCGTCGGCTACGGCCGCGTCGGCAGGCAGCTGGCCGCCCTGCTGCACGCCCGCGGGGTGCCGCTGGTGGTGATCGAGGACGATGCCGACCTGGTCGACAAGGCCCGCGAGGAAGGCCTGCATGCGGTGCGCGGCAACGTCGCCTCGGAGGCGGTGATGCTGGAGTCGGCGCCCGGTCGCGCTGCGCTGGCGGTGTTCGCGATTCCGAACGCGCTGGAGGCCGGCGAGACCATCGCGCGGCTGAAAGCGGTGAACCCGGCGATCACGGTGTTGGCGCGCGCGCACAGCGACGCCGAGGTGAAGCATCTGCTGACACACGGCGCGGATGGGGCGGTGCTGGCGGAGCGCGAGCTCGCCTATTCGCTGGCGGAGATGGTGATGGCGACGCCGCCGTACCGGCCGGTTCGCACGTCCTGATCCGAGCCCGCCACGAAAGCCGGCACGCCTGTAGGAGCAGCTATAGCTGCGATCGGATCCTGCGGTGATTTCGCTGGATTACGGTCGCAGCTATAGCTGCTCCTACAGAGGATTCTCGGTTGCTACCTTGGGGTTGCGATCGCAGCTATAGCTGCTCCTACAAAAGCGCTCAGGTGAAGGCGAGCTTGCCGGCTTCGGCTTCGACGCGGACGGTATCGCCCTGGCCGAACTCGCCGGCGAGGATCTTCTGCGCCAGCGGGTTTTCCAGCTGCTGCTGGATCGCGCGCTTCAGCGGTCGTGCGCCGTACACCGGGTCGAAGCCGGCGGCACCGAGCAGCTCGAAGGCCGCATCGCTGACCTCGAGCCGGATGCCGCGCTCGCCCAGGCGCTTCTCCAGCCCGCGCATCTGGATGCGCGCGATCGCCTTGATCTGCACCTTGTCCAGCGAGTGGAAGACCACGATGTCGTCCAGCCGGTTGATGAACTCCGGCCGGAAGTGCGACTGCACCACCGCCATCACGCCCGCCTTCATCTGCATATAGGCCTCGGGCGAATCATCACCGTCCAGCTCCTGGATCATCTGGCTGCCGAGGTTGGACGTCATCACGATCACGGTGTTGCGGAAGTCCACCGTGCGCCCCTGGCCGTCGGTCAGGCGGCCGTCGTCGAGCACCTGCAGCAGGATGTTGAACACGTCCGGATGCGCCTTCTCGACCTCGTCGAGCAGGATCACGCTGTACGGCCGCCGGCGCACGGCCTCGGTCAGGTAGCCGCCTTCCTCGTATCCAACGTAGCCCGGGGGCGCACCCACCAAACGCGAGACGGAGTGCTTCTCCATGAACTCGCTCATGTCGATGCGAACCATCGCCTCGCTGGAGTCGAACAGGAACTCGGCCAGCGCCTTGCACAGCTCGGTCTTGCCGACACCGGTCGGGCCGAGGAACAGGAACGACCCACTCGGCCGGTCGGGATCGCTCAGGCCCGCGCGCGAACGGCGCACGGCGTCGGACACCACCTTCACCGCCTCATGCTGGCCGACCACGCGCGAGTGCAGCACCTCTTCCATGCGCAGCAGCTTGTCGCGCTCGCCTTCCAGCATCTTGCTGACCGGAATCCCGGTCCAGCGCGCGACCACCTCGGCAATCTCCTCCGCGGTCACCCTGTCCTGCAGCAGCGTGAAACCCTTGGTCTCGGCCTCCTGCGCGGCGCGCGCCTGCTTTTCAAGCTCCGGCAGCCGGCCGTACTGGATCTCGCTCATTTTCGCGAAGTCCTGGCGGCGCTGCGCGGCCTCGAGCTCGAGCTTGGCGGCCTCGATCTGCTCCTTGATCTTCGTCGCGCCCTGCAGCGTCGCCTTCTCGGCCTTCCAGACTTCCTCAAGGTCGTTGTAGTCCCGCTCCAGCACGGCGATCTCGCTTTCAAGATCCGCCAGGCGCTGCTTCGACTCCGCGTCCTTCTCCTTCTTCAGCGCCTCGCGCTGGATCTTGAGCTGGATCAGGCGGCGCTCCTTGCGGTCCAGCTCCTCCGGCTTGGAATCGATCTCCATGCGGATGCGGCTCGCGGCCTCGTCCATCAGGTCGATGGCCTTGTCCGGCAGCTTGCGGTCGGCGATGTAGCGGTGTGACAGCGTCGCCGCGGCCACGATCGCCGGATCGGTGATCTCCACGCCGTGGTGCACCGCGTACTTCTCCTTCAGCCCGCGCAGGATCGCGATCGTGTCCTCGACCGACGGCTCGCCCACGAACACCTTCTGGAAGCGCCGCTCCAGCGCCGCGTCCTTCTCGATGTACTTGCGGTATTCGTCGAGCGTGGTCGCGCCGATGCAGTGCAGCTCGCCGCGCGCCAGCGCCGGCTTGAGCATGTTGCCGGCATCCATCGAGCCTTCCGCCTTGCCGGCGCCGACCATCGTGTGCAGTTCGTCGATGAACAGGATCACCTGCCCTTCCTGCTTGGACAGGTCGCTCAGCACCGCCTTCAGCCGCTCCTCGAACTCGCCGCGGTACTTGGCGCCGGCAATCAGCGCGCCCATGTCCAGCGACAGCACGCGCTTGCCGCGCAGGCCTTCGGGGACTTCGTTGTTGACGATGCGCTGCGCCAGGCCTTCGACGATCGCGGTCTTGCCGACGCCGGGTTCGCCGATCAGCACCGGGTTGTTCTTGGTGCGCCGCTGCAGCACCTGGATGGTGCGGCGGATCTCCTCGTCGCGCCCGATCACCGGATCAAGCTTGCCGATCTCGCTGCGCGCGGTCAGGTCGATGGTGTACTTCTCCAGCGCCTGCCGCGCCTCCTCGGCGCTGGCATCGTTGACGCTGTCGCCGCCGCGCATGGCCTTGATCGCGGCCTCCAGGCGCGCCTTGTCGGCACCGGCGGCCTTCAGCGCGCGACCGGCGTCACCGCTGTCATCGAGCGCGGCCAGCAGGAACAACTCGGAGGCGATGAAGCCGTCGCCGCGCTGCTGCGCCAGCTTGTCGGTGACGTTCAGCAGCCGCCCCAGGTCGTTGCCCAGCGAAACCTGTCCCGCCTGGCCGGACACCCTTGGCAGCTTCTCCAGGATTTCGCCCAGTCGTTCGCGCAGCAGCGGCACGTTCACGCCCGACTGCGCCAGCAGCGGCCCGCTGCCGCCGCCGGACTCGTCAAGCAGCGCGACCAGCACGTGGGCGGGTTCGATCAGGTTGTGGTCGCGGCCCACGGCCAGCGACTGCGCGTCGGCCAGCGCCTGCTGGAAACGCGAGGTGAGTTTGTCCATGCGCATGGTGATGCCTCGGCTGTCGATGGCCGGCCACGCCGGCATTGCCCCGGAAATGCGGGCCCCGCACAAGCAATTCAAGCCGCAACCGACCGCCGCGCACCTGTAGGAGCCGCCACCGACCGCCGCGCCCCTGTAGGAGCAGCTATAGCTGCGACCCGACCTGGCACATCCGCTGCAAATCGCCGCTATAGCGGCTCCCACAAAGGCAAGCGCTGCTGCATGAGCAGCATGGCTGCATGGCTGCATGGCTGCATGGCTGCATGAGCAGCATGGCGGCCCCTGCACATGGGCTGCGGTCGCTCCTAGCGAAAATCTCACATGTTCCGGGACACAATGCCCCGCATGGCCGCAGAGACCTTCGCGCTCCCGCCACCGCCCGCCATCGACGACGGCTGCGCGCTGTTCCTCGATGTGGATGGCACCCTGCTCGATTTCGCGCCGCATCCGGACGCGGTCGAGGTGCCCACGCCGCTGCGCGAAGCGCTGGTCGCGCTGCACCGGCGCCTTGAAGGCGCCCTGGCCCTGGTCAGCGGCCGCTCCATCGCCACGCTCGACGCCTTGCTGGCGCCGCCGGCCATGCCGGCCGCGGGCCTGCATGGCCTGGAACGCCGCCATGGCCGCCGCGGGCATCGCGCACCCGCCATCCCGGCCGCCCTGGCCCTGGTCCGCACCGAGGCCACCCGGGTCGCCGCCCGCTTCCCCGGTGCCGTGGTCGAGGACAAGGGCGCGGCGCTGGCCCTGCACTGGCGCGCGGCACCGGCGGCCTGCGGCGAACTGCTCGCCTTCGCCAGCGCCGCCCTGCCCCGCCTTCCGGGTTACCGCCTGCAGCCCGGCAACGACGTGGTTGAACTGCGACCGGCCGAACACAAGGGCGGTCGTGCAGACAAGGGCGCGGCAATCCTCGCCTTCCTCGGTGAGCCTCCCTTCGCCGGTCGCCGACCGGTGTTTGCCGGCGATGACATCACCGATGAAGCAGGCTTTGCCGCCGTCAACGCGCACGACGGCGTCAGCGTGCTGGTGGGCCGACCGCGTGAAAGCGCGGCGCACTTCGGGTTGGCGGGGCCGGCGGAGGTGCATGCCTGGATTGGAGTGCGCATGGATCGGAACGCCGCAGTGAGCGGAGCGCGGCTTTGAGCAGGGCATCGCCATGAACAGGGCATCGCAGTGAGCGGGGCGGATATCGCGGCTATAGCCGCTCCTACAACAGCGGCACAGGCCAATCTTGATCTCGGCCTGATCGGCAACGGCAGCGTCGCGGCCCTGGTCGACGCCCGGGCGCGCGTGACCTGGGGCTGCATCCCCGCCTTCGACGGCGACCCCGCCTTCTGCGCGCTGCTCTCGCCCAGGGCCGGCGGCGGCGATTACGCCATCGAGCTCGAAGACTTCGAAAGCGCCGAACAGGCCTACATCAAGAACACCGCCGTGCTGCGCACCGTGCTGCGCGACCGCCACGGCGGCGCGGTCGAGATCACCGACTTCATGCCGCGCTGGCACCAGCACGACCGTTTCTACCGGCCGGTGATGCTGGTGCGGCGGCTGCGTCCGCTGTCCGGACGGCCGCGCATCCGCGTCGTGCTGCGTCCGCTGGCGGACTACGGCGCCGAGGTGCCTGAGCAGACCTGGGGCAGCAACCACATCCGCTACCTGCTGCCCGGCTTCACCCTGCGCCTGACCAGCGACGTGCCGGTGCGCCTGGTGCGCGAATCGCTGCCCTTCGAACTCGACGGCGAACGCCACCTGGTGCTGGGCCCCGACGAAACGCTCACCGAATCCGTGCAGGGCTTCGCGCGCAGGGCCGAGCGCATGACCCTGGACTACTGGCGCGAGTGGGTGCGCTACCTGTCGATCCCGCTGGAGTGGCAGGAGGCGGTGATCCGCAGCGCGATCACGCTGAAACTCTGCCAATACGAGGAGACCGGCGCGATCGTCGCCGCCATCACCACCTCGATTCCCGAGGCGCCGCACAGCGAGCGCAACTGGGACTACCGCTACTGCTGGCTGCGCGACTCGGCCTTCGTGGTGCGCGCGCTCAACCGCCTTGGCGCCACCCGCACCATGGAAGGCTATTTGCGCTACGTACTCAACCTCGCCACCGGCGACGACGGCACCCTGCAGCCGCTGTACGGCATCGCCTATGAGGACCGCCTGGAAGAGCACGCCATGCCCGCGCTTGCCGGTTATCGCGGCATGGGCCCGGTGCGCCGCGGCAACCTGGCCTGGATCCAGAAGCAGCACGATGTCTACGGCAGCGTGGTGCTGGCCGCCACCCAGCTGTTCTTCGACCAGCGCCTGGAGCGTCCCGGCGACGTCGACGCCTTCGGCCGGCTCGAGCCACTGGGCGAACACGCCTGGGCGCTGCACGACCAGCCCGACGCCGGCATCTGGGAGTTCCGCGGCCGCGCCGAGGTGCACACCTATTCCAGCGTGATGTGCTGGGCCGCCTGCGACCGCCTGGCGCGCATCGCCGCGCACCTCGGCCTGGCCCAGCGCGCGGTGCACTGGCGCGAACGTGCCGACGCCATGCGCGAAGCCACGCTCGAACGCGCCTGGGACGAGGAGCTCGGGCACTTCGTCGAATCCGCCGAGGGCCGGCGCCTGGACGCGAGCCTGCTGCTGCTCGCCGAACTCGGCTTCATCGAGCCGCGCGACCCGCGCTTCGTGGCCACGGTCGAGGCCATCGGCACCCAGCTGCGCCGCGGCACCTCGCTGTTCCGCTACATCGCCGCCGACGACTTCGGCGAGCCCGAGACCAGCTTCACCATCTGCAGCTTCTGGTACATCGACGCGCTGGCCGCCATCGGCCGCGTGGACGAGGCGCGGCAGCAGTTCGAAAGCCTGCTCACCCGCCGCAACCACCTCGGCCTGCTGTCCGAGGACCTCGCCTTCGACGACGGCGAGGCCTGGGGCAATTTCCCGCAGACGTATTCCCACGTCGGCGTGGTGATGTCCGCGATGCGGCTGTCGCGGCCGTGGTCGGACGCCGCTTGAGAAGCCGCGTTTGTGGAAGCTACAGCGGCGTGGGCTGGATGATCTCGACCCAATAGCCGTCCGGGTCCTTGATGAAGGCGATGTCCTTCATGCGTCCGTCGGTCAGGCGCTTCTGGAACGGCACGCCCAGGGCTTCGAATCGTTCGCATGCCGCGCGCACGTCCGGCACGCTCAGGCAGATGTGCCCGAAGCCGCGCGGCTCGCTGTTTCCGTCGTGGTACACCGCGCCGTCCTGCGATTCGGTGCCGTGGTTGTGGGTCAGCTCAAGCACGCCCTGCAGGCCGGCGACCCAGGCCTTGCGCTCGCTTTCGTCGTCGGGAATGTCCGCCGGGTCGACGATGGCGAGGAAGTAGAGCGAGAACTCCGCTTCGGGGAAGTCGTTGTGCCGCACCAGGCTGAAGCCCAGCACGCGGGTATAGAAGTCGAGCGAGGCCCGCGGATCCTTGATCCGCAGCATGGTGTGGTTGAACACGAAGCCGGTGGTGGCGGCGTCGCGCGCGGCTACGCCGGGAACGTTGGCCAAGGCGGCGATGGGATGGGTCATGGTCGGCATCCTTGTGGGGGGGCGGCCATTATCGCTGGCGAATCGCGGCTGTAGCCGCTCCCACAATAGTGGCTCCCGCAATAGCCGCTCCCACAATGGTGGCTGCCACAACGGCCGCTCCCACAAGGGCGAGGCGCAGCGCCGGGAAATCTCAGTCCAGCCAGGCCAGCGTGGCGATGCGCCCGCTGCGGCCGTCGCGCCGGTGGGAGAAGAAGCGCCGATCGGAGATCGTGCACAGGCCTCCGCCGTGGATGTCGGCGCTGGTCAGGCCAGCGGCAAGCAAGCGGCGGCGCGCCAGGGCGTACAGATCGACATGCCAGTGCCCGGGACGCGTGGAAGCGAACGCGACCGCCGCGCCGGGGTCATCGGCCACGAACGCTTCGCGCACCTCGGCGCCGACTTCATACGCGGCCGGCCCCGCGGCGGGACCCAGCCAGGCCACGAGTTCCCCGGGCGCGGCACGCATCGCCGCCACCGTCTGCTCCAGCACGCCCGCGGCCAGGCCGCGCCAGCCCGCGTGCGCGACCGCGACCTCGCTGCCGTCACGGGCGGCGAACACCACCGGCAGGCAGTCGGCGGTGAGGATGGCCAGCACCGCGCCGGGAACGTCGGTGACCGCGGCATCGGCTTCCGGCTCGGCCGCCATGCGCCCGCGCTCGCTGGTCGCGTTGCCGTAGGGAAGCAGGTCGTCGACCCGCATCACGCCGGTGCCGTGCACCTGGCGCAGCCAGTGCGGGGCCGAAGGCAGGTCCGCGCGGTCCACCAGCTCGGCGCGGTTCGCCGCCACGATCACCGGCTCGTCGCCGCCCACGCCGTGCACATTGCCCAGGTTGAAGCGATCGAAGGGCACCATCGAGGCACCGGCGCCGTGGCGCAGCGTCACCAGTGCGTGCACGCCGTCCGGCGCCGGCCAGTCGGCCTCCAGCCACGCCCGGCGGCGCGATGCGGTTCCGGCATCACCTTCGCCCCGTCCCGCAGCGCCAGCGCTCACCGGCGCACGCCCGCCCCGGTGACCGCGTGCGCGGCGGCATCGGCGCGCAGCTCACGGATCAGCGCCTGCATGTCTTCGGGCACCGGTGCTTCGCAGCGCACGGACTCGCCGCTGGCCGGGTGCACGAACTCCAGCACCTGCGCGTGCAGGGCCTGGCGGCGGAAGCCGCGCAGCGCGGCGATCAGTTCATCCGAGGCCGCGCGCGGCAGCTTCACCGGCCCGCCGTACAGCTGGTCGCCCACGATCGGCGACTTCAGATGGGTCATGTGCACGCGGATCTGGTGGGTGCGCCCCGTTTCCAGCCGGCACTCAAGCGCGGTGTGGGCGCGGAAGCGCTCCTGCAGGCGGTAATGGGTGGTGGCCTCGCGGCCGTCCTCGCGCACGGCCATGCGCAGGCGGTCGCGCGGGTGGCGGTCGATGGCCGCGTTCACGGTGCCCCCGGACACCAGCGCGCCCACCACCACCGCCAGGTACTGCCGGTGCACGTCGCGCGCGGACAGCTGCGCCACCAGCGCCGCGTGCGCCTGCAGGGTGCGGGCGACCACCATCACCCCGGAGGTGTCCTTGTCCAGGCGATGGACGATGCCCGCCCGCGGCACCGCGGCGAACGCCGGGTCGCGGAACAGCAGCGCATTGACCAGGGTGCCGCTGTGGTTGCCGGCGCCGGGGTGCACCACCAGGCCGGCGGGCTTGTCGATCACCAGGACCTCGGAATCCTCGTACAGCACCGACAGCGGGATGTCCTCGGGCTCGGCGCTGACCTGGATCTCCAGGGTGGCGGTGAGCAGGACCTCCTGGCCGCCGCGGACCGCCTCGCGCGGGCGCACGGTGGCGCCGTCTAGCAGCACATCGCCCGACTTCACCCAGCCCGCCAGGCGCGACCGCGAGAACTCCGGGAACAGCTCGGCCAGCACCGCGTCGAAGCGCCGCCCCGCCATGGCGTCGGGCACGCGGGCGGCCCGGGGGGCTTCGGAAGCGGTTTCCGGGATCTCGGCGTCGTGGTCGTCGGTCATGGGTGTCGGCTCGGGTTCAGTCGTGGCGGCTGGCGGGCCGGTGGTGGCTGCTATTATCCCCCGTTCAAGCCCTCGCCGCCCCGGACGTCCCATGACCCGACGCACCACCCTTATCCGCAGCGCCCTGCTGCTCCTGCTGCTGGCCATGTTCACCGTGTCGGGCTGCGCGCGGATGAAGGGCATGTTCAAGGACAAGGACGTCGACGAGGGCGCGGCGGTCGAAACCCTGTACGACAAGGGCCATGTGCTGATGCGCCGCGGCAACTGGAACGCCGCCACAAACACCTATCGCCGCCTGGTCGCGCAGTACCCCTACGGCGCGTACACCGAGCAGGCGCTGATGGAAATCGCCTATGCGCAGTACAAGATGGGCCGCCACGACGAGGCCGTGTCGTCGGTCGACCGCTTCATCCGCACCTATCCCACGCACCGCAACGTGGCCTATATGTACTACCTGCGCGGCCTGGTGAACTCCAGCCGCGACACCGTGTTCCTGCAGCGCGCCTGGAACCTCGATGCCAGCCGCCGCGACCTGGCCACGCCCATGCAGGGCTACAACGACCTGCGCACCGTGTCCGAGCGCTATCCCAACAGCCGCTATGCCGCCGATGCCCGCAACCGCATGGCCGCGCTGCGCAATACCTTCGCCCGCCACGAGATCGAGACCGCGCTGTACTACATGCGCCGCGAGGCCTGGGTCGCCGCCACCGAGCGCGCCCGCTACCTGCTCGAGACCTACCCGCAGAGCGAATACCAGAACGACGCCGTGGCCGTGCTGGCCGCCGCCTATGTCGAACTGGGCAACGACACCCTGGCCACCGACGCCCGCCGCGTGCTCGAACTGAACGAGCCCGACCACCCGTACCTGAGCGGCGAATGGCCGGACTACCCGTGGACGATCCGCAAGCTCAACCCCTTCGCCACCGAAAAATCCGCCATCCAGTAGCCCAAGGCCTGTAGGAGCAGCTATAGCTGCGACCCGCACCGGCCTTGTAGGGCAGCTATAGCTGCGATCCCGTCAGTGGGGGTAACGATTGGTGATCGGGTAGCGGCGCTCGCGACCGAAGGCGCGGCGGGAGATCTTCGGCCCCGGCGCGGCCTGCTGGCGCTTCCACTCGCCGCGGCGCACCAGGGCCACGACGCGGTCCACCACCGCGGCATCGAAGCCGGCCGCGCAGACCTCGTCGCGCGACTGCTCCTGGTCGACGAAGCGCAGCAGGATCGCGTCCAGCACGTCATAGGGCGGCAGTGAATCCTGGTCGAGCTGGTTCTCGCGCAGTTCCGCCGAAGGCGGCCTGGCGATCACCCCCGGCGGGATCACCGGCGCCCCGCCCACGGTATTGCGCCACTTCGAAAGCCCGTAGACCTCGGTCTTGTACAGATCCTTGATCGGCGCGTAGGCCCCGGCCATGTCGCCGTAGATGGTGGCGTAGCCCACCGCGTACTCGCTCTTGTTGCCGGTGGTCAGCACCAGGCCGCCGAGCTTGTTCGACAGCGCCATCAGGATCACGCCCCGCGTGCGCGACTGCAGGTTTTCCTCGGTCACGTCCGCCTCGCGACCCTCGAAGGCATCGCCCAGGCTGGCCAGCAGGCCATCGAACGCGGGCCCGATCGGCACCGTCATCATCTCCACGCCCAGCGCGCGGCACTGCTCGGCGGCCAAGTCGTTGCTGAGGTCGGCGGTGTAGCGCGACGGCATGCGCACCGCGGTCACGTTCTCCGCGCCCAGCGCCTCCACCGCCATCGCCAGCACGATCGACGAATCGATGCCGCCCGACAGCCCGAGCCACGCGCGACGGAAACCGTTCTTGCCGAAATAGTCGCGGATGCCGCGCACCACCGCGCGCCAGGCCAGCGCGTCCATGCTCTCGTCGCCGTCGTCCATCCACACGATGGGCGTGAACGCGCGACGCGCGACGTCGTAGTCCACCACCAGCCACTGGTCGGTAAACGCGGCCGCGGCCGGATGCACCGTGCCGTCGCCGTCGGCGACCACCGATGAGCCGTCGAACACCAGCGCATCCTGCCCGCCAACGACGTTTAGATACGCCAGCGCCGCGCCGGTATCGCGCGTGTGGGCCGCGATCATCGCGTCGCGCTGCGCGTGCTTGCCGCGCTCGAAGGGCGAGGCGTTGGGCACCAGCACGAGCTGCGCGCCCTGCGCCACCGTGTCGGCGATGGGCTCGACGAACCACAGGTCCTCGCACACCAGCAGGCCCACCGGCACGCCCTTGACCTCGAACACGCAGCTGCCACCGTCGGGATCGACGTGGAAGTACCGGCGCTCGTCGAACACGTTGTAGTTGGGCAGCTCGCGCTTGCGATAGGTGCGTTCGATGCGGCCCTCGCGCAGCACGCTGGCGGAGTTGTAGAGCACGCTGCCGGCCGACTCCGGCCAGCCGACGATGGCGACGATGCCGGTCGCCGCGTCCGCAATGGTGCGCAGCGCCTGTTCGCACTCGGCCAGGAAGGCCGGCCGCATCAGCAGGTCTTCCGGCGGATAGCCGCTGACCGCAAGCTCCGGGAACACCACGATGTCGGCGCCGTACTCGTCGCGGGCCTCGCCGATCATGGCGGCGATGCGCGTCGTGTTGCCGGCGACATCGCCCACCGGGAAGTCGAACTGGGCGAGTGCGATGCGGAGGGTTTCGGTCATGTCAAATTCCATGCGTCAGGAAGTCCAGTGCGCCGATGATGGTCAGGCGATCGGCGGACAGGTCCGCCACCCGTTTGCCGAGCATCGGCATCGGCACGCTCGTGATCTGCGCAGTGTCCATCACCAGCGGCTTGCCGGCGACGGCCAGGGTGGGCATCAGGCCGGCGAGCAGCGGCCCGGCGCGCTCGGGCGCGATCAAGGGCACGACCACGCGGGATTCGGCGGTGTCGATCAAATCGCTCTGGATGTTCAGCCAGCACGGTATGGAACGCCGCGACGCCGCGTCGGCATTCGAGTAGACGAAGAACTGGCTCATGCCTTGAGCGATGCCTTGAATGCACGCACATGATCGCCGGCCAGGCCATCGCGCGCGACGCGCTCGTTGTATGCGGCGATCGCCTCCCGGTTCTCCTCCAGCCACTGCTCGCGCCTGCGCGCCCGGACCTCGGCGTCAAGCGCCTTCTCCAGCGTGGCGGACAGGTTGATGCCCAGGGTCTTGGCGGCCTCCAGCAGGCCCTCATTGATGCTGACGTTGGTGGCGCGCTTGCCGAAACCGGCGTAGTCGTCTCGAATGCGCATCGTGCATCTCCATCGAATGCGCATTGATCATGCGCATTGCGTCAACGGCTGTCAACCCGCCACGAAGAAGGAAGGCGTGACGGTTGGGTCGGGTCGGGTCGGGAGACGCTCCGTTGGGATGCGCGCTGGCCCGTCCCGTGCACAGGGGGTGTGCTGCGCCGGCCGTCTCCGCGTCCTGCTCCCAGCGGCCGGGCGCCGGCCATGGATGGCCGGCGGCCGGAACTGGGAGCAGGATGCGCATATTCCGGCTGGGCATCCCCCCTGCCTCCACGGCGGGCAGCGCACTCCCTCCCGGAGCAACCGTCCGAACCCCACTCAGTCGGGAGAAGAACCAAAAAAGAAGGCCACCCGCAAGGGCAGCCTTCTTCTTTTGCAGGAGCAGCAATCGCTGCCATTTGCAGCATCATCGCGGCTATAGCCGCTCCCACAGGGGGGCGGGGTCAGCTGGCGAGGCGCTTCGCGATCGCGGCACCCAGGTCGCCAGGCGAACGCACGGTGGTCACACCGGCCTTCTCCATCGCGGCGAACTTGCCTTCGGCCGTGCCCGAGTCGCCCGAGGCGATCGCACCGGCGTGGCCCATGCGCTTGCCCTTCGGCGCCGACGCACCGGCGATGAAGCCCACCACCGGCTTGGTCACGTACTCGGCGATGAACTCGGCCGCTTCTTCCTCGGCCGAACCGCCGATCTCGCCGACCATGATGATGCCCTCGGTCTGCGCATCGTCCTGGAACAGCTTCAGGCAGTCGATGAAGTTCAGGCCGTTGATCGGGTCGCCGCCGATGCCGATCACCGTCGACTGGCCGAGGCCGGCGTCGGTGGTCTGCTTGACCGCTTCATAGGTCAGCGTGCCCGAGCGCGAGACGATCGCGATCTTGCCCGGCATGTGGATGTGGCCCGGCATGATGCCGATCTTGCACTCGCCGGGGGTGATCACGCCGGGGCAGTTCGGGCCCACCAGCACGGTGTCCGGGTAAGTGGTGACCAGGGTCTTCTTGACGCGCAGCATGTCCAGCACCGGGATGCCCTCGGTGATGCACACGATGACCTCGATGCCGGCATCCGCGGCCTCGAGGATCGCGTCGGCCGCGAACGGCGGCGGCACGTAGATCACCGACGCATTGGCGCCGGTCTCGCCCACGGCATCGGCCACGGTGTTGAACACCGGCAGGCCCAGGTGCTCGGTGCCGCCCTTGCCGGGGGTCACGCCGCCGACGACCTTGGTGCCGTATTCGAGCATCTGCTCGGCGTGGAAGGTGCCCTGCGTGCCGGTGAAGCCCTGCACGATCACCTTGGTGTTCTTGTTGATCAGAACGCTCATTGGATTCCTCGATGTGTCTCTTTCCCGGCCCTCGGCCCTCGCCTTGTAGGAGCAGCTATAGCTGCGACCTGCCTGGGCTTCGGACCACCTGCGGTCGCAGCTATAGCTGCTCCTACAGGGGGCGGGGGATATGTGGGGGGTCAGCGACGGCTCAGGCGGCCTTGGCGGCTTCAACGGCCTTGCGGGCGCCGTCGTTGATGTTGTCGGCGGCGGTGATGGCCAGGCCGGAGTTCTTCAGGAGCTCCTTGCCCGCGTCCACGTTCGTGCCCTCGAGGCGCACGATCACCGGCACCTTGACGTCGACTTCCTTGACCGCGGCGATGATGCCTTCGGCGATCATGTCGCAGCGCACGATGCCGCCGAAGATGTTGACGAAGATCGCCTTCACGTCGTCCGACGACAGGATCAGCTTGAACGCCTCGGTCACGCGCTCCTTGGTGGCGCCGCCGCCGACGTCGAGGAAGTTCGCGGGCGAGCCGCCTTCCAGCTGGATCACGTCCATGGTGGCCATCGCCAGGCCCGCGCCGTTGACCATGCAGCCGATGTTGCCGTCCATGGTCACGTAGTTCAGGTCGTGCTGGCTGGCCTTGACCTCGGTCTCGTCTTCCTGGCGGATGTCGCGCATGGCGACCAGTTCCGGGTGGCGGAAGCCGGCGTTGTCGTCGGAGTCGACCTTGCCGTCAAGCACGGCCAGGTTGCCGTCGGTGAGGATGGCCAGCGGGTTGAGCTCGACCAGCGCCAGGTCCTTCTCGTTGAACAGCTTGTACAGGCCCAGCATGATCTTGGAGAGCTGGTTGACCTGCTTGCCGGTCAGGCCCAGGGCGAAGCCCATGTCGCGGCACTGGTAGGGCTGCAGGCCCTGGATGAAGTTGACGTTGAGCGACTGGATCTTCTCCGGCGTCTCGGCGGCCACCTGTTCGATGTCCATGCCGCCTTCGCTGGAGGCGATGAAGGTCACGGTCTGGGTCGAACGGTCCACCAGCACCGACAGGTACAGCTCCTTGTCGATGTCGGTGGCCATGGTGACCAGCACCGAGTCGATCGGCAGTTCGATGCCGGCGGTCTGGTAGGTCGCCATCTTCTTGCCGAGCATGCCCTTGGCGTGCTCGCGCACCTCGTCGAGCGAGCGGCAGAGCTTGACGCCGCCGGCCTTGCCGCGGCCGCCGGCGTGGATCTGGGCCTTGACCACCCAGAAATCGCCGCCGATGGCCTTGGCGGCATCAACCGCCTCTTCAGGGGTCCGGGCGACGCGCCCGGCCGGGACGGCAATGCCGTAATCGGCGAAGAGCTGCTTCGCCTGGTACTCGTGGAAGTTCATGTGGGGTCCGTCGTGGGAAAGTGGGACACAGCGCCGACCATTATAGTGCGCCAACGCCCACGGAGCCCGCCCGAGTGCCCACGACCCCCACCGATCGCGCCATGAGGCGCGAGCTGTACCTCCTGGCCCTGTACCGGACGCTTGAGGCCGCGCTGCTGGCGCTGGCCGTTTTCGGCCCGCTGCAGGGCGTATTCGGCGGCGAAGCGCGGGATCCGGCCCTGGCCGTGGCGGTGGCCGCCACCTACCTCGTGGCCTCGGCCGTACTGCTGCTGCTGTCGGGCCGCGAATCGATCCCGCTGCCGGCGCAGGTGATTTTCGGCGTGATCATCGACATCGCCGCCGCCACCCTGGCCACCCACGCCCTGCCCCACGCCGGACCCGGCATCGCGATGATGCTGCTGTTCAACGTCGGCGCGGCCGCCCTGCTGCTGCCGCTGCACCTGGGTCTGGCCGCGGCCGCGCTGGCCTCGGGCGCGCTGGTGGCGCAGTACATGGTGGTGGTGGTGGGCGGCAGCCCGATCCGCGAGCGCCCGCTGGCCGAAGTGCTGATGTTCTCGGTCAGCTACCTGGCGATGGCCTCGCTGACCAACTTCCTCGGCCGCGACATGCGCGAAACCCGCACCCTGGCCGACAAGCGCGGGGCCGAGGCCGCCAACCTCGCCGAAATCAACGAGCTGATCATCCGCCGCATGCGCGTGGGCGTGCTGATGGTCGATGGCAGCGGCCGCATCCGCATGGCCAACGAGGCCGCGCGCATCCTGCTGGGCGAATCCGGCCCCGAGCCGGAGGGTCCCGCGCGCACCCTGCCGAAGATCTCCCCGCAACTGGCCATGCGCGTGGCCGAATGGCGCCGCAGCGGCCAGTCCGACGACACCCCGCTGACCATCGGCGAGGACGGCAACGAAGTGCTGCCGCGCTTCGCCCGCCTGCTGGCCACCGACGACACCACCCTGATCTTCCTCGACGACACCTCGCTGGTCTCGCGCCGCGCCGAGTCGCTCACCCTGGCCGCCATGGGCCGCTTCTCCGCCAGCCTCGCCCACGAGATCCGCAACCCGCTGGCCGCGATCAGCTATGCCACCCAGCTGCTGGAGGAATCGCGCGACATCGGCGACAGCGACCGCCGCCTGCTGCAGATCGTCCACCAGCAGTGCATGCGCACCAACGCCATCGTCGAAAGCGTGCTGAGCCTGGCCCGCCGCGAGCGCGCCCAGCCCGAGCAGGTGGACCTGGTGGGCCAGGTGCGCGCCTTCATCGACGACTACCGCCAGACCTGCCCGGAAGAAAACGCCAGCCTGCGCCAGGCCGGCCAGCGCCCGGAGGTGCCGGCCATGGTCGACCCGCGCCACCTGCAGCAGGTGCTGACGTCGCTGACCAACAACGCCGTGCGCCACGGCCACCAGCCCGGCGAGGCCGCCCGCATCACCATCAACGCCGACATCCTCGATGGCAGCCCGGTGATCGAGATCACCGACCGCGGCCCCGGCATCCCCGACGCCGTGGCCCACCAGCTGTTCCGGCCCTTCTTCACCACCTCCGAGCACGGCACCGGCCTGGGCCTCTACATCGCCCACGAGCTCTGCCGCGCCAACGACGGCCGCCTGGAATACGTGTCCCTCCCCGGCGGCGGCGCCTGCTTCCGGATCACCCTGCGCAACGGCTCCGCCATGCTGGGCTGATCTTGTACCTTTTGACACTCGTCACACTATGGTGAAAAGTGCCAAAATTGGTCACCACGGACAGGCACGCAGAAATCCCCATGACAGACGCCCGCAGCGCCCTCATCGTCGACGACGAGCACGACATCCGTGAACTCCTTGTCCTGACCCTGGGCCGCATGGGCCTGCGCACCGATACCGCCGCCACCCTTGCCGCCGCGCAGGAGCTGCTGGCCCGCGGCAAGTACGACCTCTGCCTGACCGACATGCGCCTGCCCGACGGCTCCGGCCTGGAGCTGATCAGCGACATCACCACCCGCTTCCCCGAAACCCCCGTGGCCATGATCACCGCCTACGGCAACGTCGAGGCCGCGGTGGAAGCGCTGAAGGCCGGCGCCTTCGACTTCGTCTCAAAGCCCGTGGACATCAACGTGCTGCGCGGCCTGGTGCGCCAGGCGCTTGAGCTCAACGCCCGCCGCGCCGCCCAGCCCGAAGAGGCCGGCCGCCTGCTCGGCGGCTCGCCGGCGATGGTCGCCCTGCGCGAAACCATCGCCAAGGTCTCGCGCAGCCAGGCGCCGGTGCACATCAGCGGCGAGTCCGGCACCGGCAAGGAGCTGGTGGCGCGCACCATCCACGCCCAGGGCGCCCGCGCCGGCGGCCCCTTCGTGCCGGTCAACTGCGGCGCCATCCCCACCGAGCTGATGGAAAGCGAGTTCTTCGGCCACAGGAAGGGCAGCTTCACCGGCGCGCATGCCGACAAGCCCGGCCTGTTCCAGAGCGCCGACGGCGGCACCCTGTTCCTGGACGAAGTGGCCGAACTGCCGCTGGCCATGCAGGTCAAACTGCTGCGCGCGATCCAGGAGAAGAAGGTGCGCCCGGTCGGCGCCCAGACCGAGATCGACGTCGACGTGCGCATCCTCTCGGCCACCCACAAGGACCTCAACACCCTGGTGAATGCCGGCAGCTTCCGCCACGACCTGTACTACCGCATCAACGTGATCGAACTGCACGTGCCGGCCCTGCGCGACCGCGACGGCGACCTGCCGCTGCTGTCCGACGCGATCTTCGCGCGCCTGGCGCAGGCCATGCACCGCAGCGCGCCGAAGCTCGGCCCCGAGGCGCTGGCCGCGCTGGACGGCTATGCCTTTCCCGGCAACGTGCGCGAGCTCGAGAACGTGCTCGAACGCGCCATGGCCCTGGCCGACAGCGACCACATCACCGCCGCCGACCTGCGGCTGCCGGGCGGCAACAACAACATCCACTCGCCCGGCCGGCTGCCGCCGATGGCGGGCAGCGGCGCCCATTCGCAATCCCCGGCCGCGATGAACCCGCGCGAGACCGCCTCCAGCGCCCTGCCTTCTTATATAGAAGAGATCGAACGCGCCGCCATCCAGCAGGCGCTGCAGGAAAGCAAGTACAACAAGACCAAGGCCGCGGCCGCGCTCGGCATCACCTTCCGCGCCCTGCGCTACAAGCTCAAGAAACTCGGCATCGACTGACCCAGCCACCTGATCCACTGCCCCAGCCACCTGATCGACTGACCCAGCCACCTGTAGGAGCAGCTATAGCTGCGACCCACCACCTGCAGAAGCGCCGAAGCCCTGCGGCACGGCCCAAGCCCTGTATCTGCGCCGCCCCCCCCTGTGGGAGCGGCTATAGCCGCGATCAGGCATAAGGGCACGGACACCATCGATGTCGAAATTGTCGACTACCACTGAGGCTTCCGTCATGACCAAGACCCTTCCCCCCATCCATCCCGGCGAAATCCTGCTGCACGAGTTCATGGAGCCCTTGGGCGTCACCCGCTACCGCCTGTCCAAGGACATCGGCGTGCCGCCCCAGCGCATCGGCGACATCGTGGCCAGCAAGCGCGCCATCACCGCCGACACCGACCTGCGCCTGTGCCGTTATTTCGGCCTCACCGACGGCTACTGGCTGCGCGGTCAGGCCAGGTATGACACCCAATGCGCACGTGATGTCCTGCGCGAAGATCTCGAACGCATCCAGCCGCTGGCGCAGAAGGCGGCCTGAGACCCATCGCTGCCGGATGGAATGCCGCCACCGCGGGCGGCACGCAAGAATTTGGCACCCACTGACCCGAAGCCCTGTGGGAGCGGCTACAGCCGCGATTCGTGCCGGCAAGCGCGCCATCACCGCCAAGACCGCAGCTCCCACAGCAAATTCAGGTGTCAATCGCTATACTCGAAGCCGGTCATCATGCATGCCGGCCCTTATGAAAACCATCAAACCGGAAACCGCCCGTAGCTGGTATGTGCAGCACCGCAGGGAGAACTTTGCGGCGAGCCAGCGGCTGGAAGGCATCACCCACCCGATCGCCTCCAAAGGTTCGACTCGACCACTTCCCAGCAAGGCGGAACTTCTCGAGAAATATCGAAACGCGTCCGGCCTCTGATGCGCGACAAATACGGCGTATCGAACGACCCGTACTGTTGGCCAGGCACCACGGTGCTGCGCAACACCTTGGGTATTCGAGACGCCACCCGCCTCGCAGATGCGGAAGCCGAGTTCGCGGCCGTAGCGCTTGAACGCATTGAGATCGGCGCACCGCCGTTCAACCTCACCTATCTTTGCCAATTGCATCACCAGCTGTTCGGCGACGTCTACAGCTGGGCAGGCGAGGTTCGGAGCGTGGACATTTCGAAGGGCAGAACACGCTTCTGTACGGCCGACCGCATCGTCCCGGAGGCTAACAAGGTTATGGAAGCTTTGGATGGCATCGACATCCAAAGCAACCCATGGCCGATTGCGCTCAACCTCATCGCCGAGTGTTTTGGCGAACTGAATCTGATCCATCCATTCCGTGACGGCAACGGACGGGCACTGCGCCTTTTTTTTGAACATCTGCTGGTGCTCAATGGCAAGTCGGTTGACTGGAACCAAGTCGAGCGGGACGAATGGATAACCGCGTGCATTGCAGCGGTTGAGTGCCAATACAAGCCGTTGGAGTCGATTTTCGAGCGATGTATCTCCCCACTTCCCGGTGAAGAAGCGCCATGATCCGACGAAGCGCACTCCCCGTTCTGGTCCGGCCACCGGCGCACTAGGTTCCCGCCGCCCTCCTCCCCGCCGTGTCACCTAAGGCAACAGCACGCCCGCCTCCACGGTTTGCCGTGATTGCTGTCAGTAAGCCAAGTGCGGTAGCGCGTCGCCGCTATAGCGGCTCCTACAGGTTTTTCGCGGGCTGATCAGCGATACCGCGTCCACAACACCTGCGTCCGCCGCGCTTCCGGATCCGTGCCCGCGTCTTCCGCACACTCCACGATCCTGCAGGGCAGCCCGCCCGGATCGTAATCCTCCGAGCCGCCCGACAGGTCCAGCGTCGTGCTGCCGCCCATGCTCACATCACTGCCGCCGCCCTGCGCGGCCGACACGATCGCGCCGCTGATGGTGGTGCTGCCGCCGGTGGTCAGCACGTTGCCGGCCAGCACCGATCCGTCCGCCCGCGTCGACGCGCCCAGGGTGATGTCGCCACCCGAGAACCCGCCGCTGCCGGGCGCCGTACCGCCGGCCAGGTAGGCGATGTTCGCCACCGGCGCGCCGGTCATCGTGCCGCCGGCGAGATTGCACAGGTTCACCGGCACCAGCTGCGCGAAGTCCGGCGCGGCAGACCCGCCCGGCGGCGTCGCGTTGGCGCAGCTCACGGCAAAGCCCGCGTAGTTGGGCGACATATTGCGGTGCGAACCGCTGGTGGCGATGTTGCCGGTGGCGATGAAGGTGTTCACGTACACGCCGTTGCCGACCGTCAGGTCGCCGTCGAACCACGCCACCCCGCGCGCCATGCTCTTGCCGTTGATCTCCCAGCGGCCCCCGCTGCCGCCGATGCAGCCGTTCTGCGGCGAATACCCCTGGCAGATCGTGGCCACCGGCACGCTGCACACGCCGCTCGTCCGGTCCAGGTCCTCGTTCCTGCACAGCCAGTCCGGATAGCGCTGTTTGCTCACCGCCTTGATGCCCAGCACGTACTGCCCGTCGGGGATCCCGGCCACGTTCGCCACCGTCACCCGGCGCTGGTCACCCACCACCTCGAACACATAGTTCGCCAGCTCGCGCAGCGGCCATGCATCCACCTGCGAAGACGGCATCACCACCTCGGGCACCTCATCCACCACCACCGGCTCCACCGGCGCGATCGGCACCGTGTAGCCCGGCTGCACCCGCACGGTCTTGGCCACGCTGTCGCGGCCGTTGCCGCTGACGGCACCGCCGATGACCCCCGCGATCGACACCCAGCCCGACACCACCAGGTCGCGCTGCCCTTCCAGCGCGTCGATCCCGCCATAGCCGCTCACGCGCGTCGTGCCCTGCGTGCGCACCCGCCCGGCACCGGCCTTGCCCATGTCCACGTCGCCGATGGCGGTGATCGATCCCACTTTCCCGTAGGCCCCGTGCGTCACCCGTCCGTTGGCCGCGACCTCGCTGACCTCTCCCGCAGGCAGCGCCACCGCCGCGCGCGAACGCAGCACGGTCGAGCGATTGCCGCCGCTGTAATCCACCCGCCCGTTGGCATGCACCCGATTGGCACCGCCGCCGCCACCGGTCCAGTTCACCGGCCCCTCCGAGCGCACCGAGGTGATGTTGACGCCGCCGCCGGTCACCGTCACCCCGGTCTTCGATTCGACCAGGTCGCCGGCGCCGCCGGTGAACAGCACCGGCCCGTTCGCGCGCAGTGCCACCGGGCTCGAACCGCCTGACACCGTGGCCCCGCCGCGCGCCCGCACCTGGGTGCCGCTGGCGCTGCCGCGCAGCACCACGTCGCCGTTGGAATGGATGTTGCGCACGTGGATGTTGCTGCCCACGGTGATGTCGCCGGTGGCGCGCAGGGTGTCGATACCGGTGATCGATGCGCTGTCCAGCAGCGCATCGCCGTCGACGTTGAACACCGCGTTCTCCGCACCGGTCACCTTGATGCTGCCGGTCAGCCGCAGGTCGCGGTGGATGTTGATCGCCGAGACCACGCCCGCCGGCGCGCTGCCGCCGCCACCGCCGCCGGCTTCGCCGGGCTCGATCTCGTACACCACCTCCACCGTGGCCCGCGACTGCGCCGCGCCGCCCTCGGCCGCCAGGCCGGTCACCGCCGCCTCCACGCGCCACGCGCTGCCGTCCTTGCGCACCGACGTCAGCCCCGCGCTGAAGCCCGGATCACCGGCGCCACCAAAAGCCACCGGCACCACGCCGCCGGCATCGGCCCAGCCGTCCAGCGCGCTCTCGTCCACCGCATCCAGCCAGCGCCGCAGCACCTCCACCCCGCGCCACGCGCTGGCCTGCGCCGGCGTGCTGGCATGGATGGTGAGCTGCTGCTCCTGCGTGCTACGCACCGCGTGCCAGATCAGCAGCGTCGACGTGCCCACCGCCACGCCCAGCATCAGCACGATGAAGAGCATCGCCACCCCGCGCTGCCGCTGCCTTTGCGGGAGCGGCCTTTGTAGTAGCGGCCCTTGTGGGAGCAGCCCTTGTGGGAGCGGCTTTTGTGGGGGAGGGGGGGGGGGGGGGGGGGGAGGCGCGCCCCAGGAACACAACATACCCCACCCAAAAAAAAACACCAC